>DJVY01000092.1 GCA_002440885.1 Bacteroidales bacterium UBA6244 | reverse complement strand
CCCACCCAAACTCCGGTAGTAAGATCAGGTGTGATGCCCATAAACCATCCATCCGATTGGTTTTGTGTTGTCCCTGTTTTTCCGGCAATGGGATTGTTAAACCCGTACCGATAGCGCAACCGGATACCTGTGCCACTTTCCACTACCCCTTCCATCAGACGTAGCATTTTATAGGCTGTTACCTCGTCCATAGCTTCCGTTTTTTCGGCAGCAAATTTCTCAAGCACGTTTCCGTTGCGGTCTTCAATGGTGGTTACAAACATGGGTTTAACATATACACCCTTGTCGGCGAACGTGTTCATAGCTCCCACCATTTCGTAAAGGGATAAATCGGGCGTTCCCAAAGCAATGGAAGGAACGGCGGGGATGTCGGAGGTTACACCCATTTTACGTGCCATTTTCACCACCGACTCTGGCGAAAACCGGCTGATCAGATAGGCTGAAATCCAGTTGTTTGAATTGGCCAGTGCCCACTTCAAAGTCACCTCTTCGCCAACCCTGTCGTTTCCGGAGTTCTTAGGCGTCCAAAAAGTTCCATCATATAACTCAACGCTATAGGAAATATTCGACACCGTGTAGCAAGGTGAATATTCGCCTTCCTGCATGGCCAACGAATATAAAAACGGCTTGAAAGTAGAACCAACCTGCCGCTTACTTTGTGTTACATGATCGAATTTAAAATACCGGTAATCGTTGCCTCCCACATAAGCTCTTACAAAACCAGTGGAAGGCTCCATTGACATAAGGCTGGCCTGTAGAAAAAATTTATAGTAGCGTATGGAGTCCAATGGGGTCATAACTGTATCGACAGGACCGTCCCAACTGAAGACGCGCATCTCAACAGGTTCGTAAAACGACATGATGATTGAATCTTCCGGCGTTCCGTTAAGTTTCATCACCCTGTACCGTTCACTACGGCGCATCGATTGTTTCATAATCTTGTCAACAGCTTCTTCTACATCCTCCTCATCAAAGGCAAAAGGGGCGTGTGTAAACCCTTTCCAGTGCTGATAAAATGCAGGTTGAAGATCGGTTGAAAGATGCTCGTTTACAGCCTCTTCTGCATATCGTTGCATGCGCGAGTCGATGGTTGTATAAATACGCAATCCATCTTTGTACAAGTTATAAGGAGTACCATCGGGTTTGGTATGCTGCTGACACCACTTTTTTAACTCACCCCTTAGGTATTCTCTAAAATAACGCGCCAGTCCCTGATTGTGATCAAGTTGAGCATAGCGTGAAACGCCCAATGGCAGTTGTTTTACAGAGTCGGCAACGTGTTTGGTGATGAATCCGTATTTTGCCATCTGGTCGATAACAAGATTTCGACGGATAAAGGCGGCCTCGGGGTTACTCACAGGACTGTACCTGCTGGGAGCATTTACCACGCCGGCCATGAGTGCAGCTTCCTGTATATTAAGCGAATCGGGGCTTTTGTCGAAGAAAGTAGCCGATGCCGCCTTGATGCCATAAGCATTATGGCCAAAGAAAACAGTGTTTAGGTACATCGCAATAATTTCCTGCTTTGAATAATACCGCTCAAGCTTGACGGCGGTAATCCATTCCTGAAATTTACGAACAACCAACTGCAATGAATTCAGTCGGCCTCTGGGAAAAAGGTTCTTGGCCAGCTGCTGGGTTAAAGTACTCCCGCCACCTTTGGAGTTTCCTGTAGCCACGCCGTAAGCAACACGCAACAGCGCCCGCTCATCGATTCCGGAGTGTTTCTCAAAACGAATATCTTCAATAGCCATTAAGGCATTCACCAAATTGGGGCTGATGTCGTTGTAGGTAATGTTTGACCTGTTCTCGATGAAATAAGTACCTAACAAAACACCATCGGATGAATACACCTCTGAGGCCAGGTTGCTCTCTGGGTTTTCAAGTTCTTCAAAAGTTGGCATTTTTCCAAACCACTCAGCACCAATGCCATAGAAAAATACTACTACGGCAGCCAACAACAAAAAATAAAGCAGCCAGAACTTAACGAGGTAATTAAAAAATTTCTTGCCGGCGGGATTTTCATTTGCCATTTTTATGTCAAGTTTAATGTCTTAAATCATCAATAATTGTGTGAAACCTGCTCGCCCGACAGTACCACCTGCAAACCAATACGCCGGATATCTTTCAACGTATCGACGCGCATAGCCTGTTGCAAATAGAAAGTGTAGACACCGGTACGAGGAAAAAACAGCTCTGTCCGCAGGTTTTCCTCCCTATCGCGAAAAGTTCCCCAACCTTTGCCAAGCCATTCGCCGTCAGGGTAGGCCATCATCACCTCAAGTGTGTCGCGACTCATTTTTCCATCCGGGAAACGTGTGATCATAAATAAATACAGGTTGGCGTAACGGTAGTCGGTGGTGTGGTTGATGTTGAGATTAAAATCGTAAGGCAACAGCGTGTCGGTAATATCGACATCAAATTTAACGGCTTCGTCCTTGTACCATCCCGTTTCAGGCAGATCGACCCGGGCATCATACATCACACCGGAGTTGCACGAAACAAGCACCAACCCGGCTAAAAAAGTCAGCATCACAAAAGAACCAAATCTATTTTTCATCTGAACTCACTTAACTATATAATGCATTAGCGCGTAAAATATTGTTTACCAATGATTAAATATAATTTGAATTTTCTATCATCTGTTCATTGTCGGTAAGCTCTTTGACTTCTTTTTTCTCGGCATAAGATTCCAAATCGACAGGAAACTTACCCTGACGGTTCATTTTCATGATTTCGCGCACTTTTTCTGTAGTTAAAGCCATCATGTTATTCGAATCTCCGGCGTAGCTATACCACATCATTTTTCCAAAGACATCGCTTTTCGCATGGAAAGCTTTGCCTTTTTTAGTTTGCAGCGGAATCGACTGATCCGGAAAATCACGTAACGCATCAACATAGCTATCGACTTCGTAGTTGAGGCAGCACTTGAGTTTACCACATTGTCCGGCAAGTTTTTGGGGATTTAGCGACAGCTGTTGAGCCCGTGCCGAGTTGGTTGAAACACTTTTAAAACTGCTCATAAACGAAGCGCAACACAGCTCACGTCCGCAAGGACCAATTCCACCCAGCTTGGCAGCTTCCTGCCGAACGCCAATTTGTTTCATCTCGATGCGCACTTTGAAAGAGTCGGCCAAGTGCCTGATCAACTCCCTGAAATCCACGCGATCGTTGGCCGTATAATAAAACACGGCTTTGGTTTTGTCGCCCTGGTATTCCACATCATTTATTTTCATTTCGAGCTTGAGAGAGGCCGCAATTCTACGCGAACGAAACATGGTGGTGTCTTCCATTTTTATCACCTCGAGCCATTTTTCGACATCGGCCACACGGGCATGGCGGAAAATTTGCTTCATGTCCCGCTTTTTCTGATCCTCACGCTTACGTTTAAGCTGATATTCAACAACTTCACCTACCAAAGAGACAATACCAATGTCATGACCCGGAGCAGCTTCCACAGCAACAATTTCACCTTCTTTTAAAGCCATTTCGGCAGGATAAGTAAAAAAATCCTTTCGGCCATTTTTAAACCGGACTTCTGCAATCTGAGGTTCGTTAGGATGTGGGCTATGCGGGAAATCGTCCAGCCAATTAATGCTCGACAATTTACAACACCTTAACTGATTGATTTTCGTTGACGAGATGTCCAGATCATTTACGGTACAACATCCTCTTGATGATTCACTATATGATTGATTTTCTGTAATTTCCATTTTGTTTAAGACAAAGAATACATTAATTGCTTTGATGCAAAGGTATAAATTATTGAGGTATGTTGAAGCACGGATGTAATACAGCGAATTTAAGCATAAAAAAAGGCCCGACGAATGGTCGGACCTTTTTTGTGTGGGGGCACTTTATTACATCATGCCTGGCATTCCGCCTCCCATAGGTGGCATGGCCGGAGCAGTTGCATTCGGGTCTTTGTGTTCGGTAAGCACACATTCGGTAGTTAACAACATGCCGGCGATGCTGGCAGCGTTTTCGAGGGCAACACGGGTAACTTTGGTTGGATCGATAACACCGGCAGCTTTGAGGTTTTCGTAAACTTCCGTTCTGGCATTAAAGCCGAAATCACCTTTGCCTTCTTTTACTTTGTTTACTACCACCGATCCTTCAAGGCCTGCGTTTTCAACGATGCGACGGAGTGGTTCTTCGAGTGCTCTTTTGATGATGGCGACACCGGTTTCTTCGTCTTCGTTTTCAACGGCAACATTGTTCAACGATTCGATAGCGCGGATAAAAGCTACTCCACCACCAGGTACAGTACCCTCTTCGATAGCGGCACGGGTTGCAGCAAGTGCATCGTCGAAACGGTCTTTTTTCTCTTTCATTTCTACTTCGCTGGCAGCACCTACGTAAATTACGGCAACACCACCGGCTAGTTTAGCCAGACGTTCCTGCAATTTTTCTTTGTCGTAGTCTGAGGTCGTGGTTTCAATCTGGGCTTTGATCTGGCTTACACGTGCCTGGATATTTTTTGACTCACCCTTACCGCTTACAATAGTGGTGTTGTCTTTAGAGATGGTTACTTTTTCAGCTTCACCTAACATTTCAAGTGTGGCATCATCGAGTTTGTAACCTTTTTCTTCTGAAATTACTGTTCCACCGGTTAAAATGGCGATATCTTCAAGCATTTCTTTTCTTCTGTCGCCAAAGCCAGGAGCTTTTACAGCAGCCACTTTTAACGAACCGCGCAAACGGTTAACAACGAGGGTAGCAAGTGCTTCACCTTCTACATCTTCAGCTATCATAATAAATGGTCGTCCGGTTTGTACGGCTTTTTCCAATACCGGCAGCAAATCTTTCATTACTGAAATCTTTTTGTCGTAGATAAGAATCAGCGGGCTTTCATACACCACTTCCATTTTTTCGGTATCGGTAACAAAATAAGGTGAGATATAGCCGCGATCGAACTGCATTCCTTCAACCACATCTACGTAAGTCTCAATCCCTTTGGCCTCTTCAATGGTAATAACGCCTTCTTTTTTCACCTTGCTCATGGCTTCGGCAATTAAACTACCGATAAACTCATCGTTATTGGCCGAAATAGAAGCAATCTGTTTGATTTTATCGTTGTTGTCGCCAACCTCTTCGGTTTGAGCGCGAAGTGATTCAACCACAGTTTTCACTGCCTTATCAATCCCTCTTTTCAAGTCCATCGGATTTGCTCCGGCGGTTACATTTTTGAGGCCAGTTCCATAGATAGACTGAGCTAAGATGGTAGCGGTAGTGGTTCCATCTCCAGCTATATCATTGGTTTTTGAGGCAACCTCTTTCACCATTTGTGCACCCATGTTTTCAACTGGATCTTTCAGTTCAATCTCTTTGGCCACGGTAACGCCATCTTTGGTCACCTGAGGAGCGCCATATGATTTTTCGATAATTACGTTACGACCTTTAGGTCCGAGAGTTACTTTAACTGCATCCGATAATGCATCAACGCCTCTTTTCAGGCCTTCTCTTGCATCGTGATCAAATAAAATGTCTTTTGCCATTTTTTTAAGATTTTATGATTGTTTAAAATTTTCAGTTATACAATAGCGAGAATGTCTTTTTCGCTCATAATTAAATAATCGCCTCCATCTACTGTAATTTCAGTACCGGCATATTTTCCATAAAGGACTTTATCGCCGATTTTCACAGTGATTGGAGTTTCCTTGTTTTCCGCAGGAACCGCAACTACAACGCCCTGTTGGGGTTTTTCTTTAGCAGTATCGGGGATAATAATGCCCGAAGCGGTTTTTTCTTCGGCCTGGGCTGGTTTAATCACAACCTTGTCGCCCAAAGGTTTAATGTTCACTTTTTCCATGTTCAATAAATTTCAATTGGTTCATCAATGACTGTGTGCCTGTCATAATCTGTGCCAAACCACTTGGATCAGTTTCTATGTAACAAAAACTGTTGACAAAAGCAGCACGCCAAATTATGTGCAACACGCTGTATTCGTTAGTTGTAGCGATAAAAAGCCCAATCCTTCGGGTTTTATTTCCTTTTGCTTTGAGTCTATTTCGCTGTTCATGATAACTGAAGATTGTCACCCATGCTGACAGAAAGTCACAAGGCCAGCAGCCCGGCACGTGTCAGTGGCGGCCTTTCTGAAGACAAAAAAAAACCAGACCACTCAAGTAGTCTGGCTCATTTGAGAATCAAATATTTTTTTATTCCCCTTCTGGTGCGACATCATCGCCACCGGGAGCTTGAAAATCGATAGGAGTAGCAGGAGCTTGAACAGGAATTTGATCCATAATTTCAGATTGATTTACATCCTGAACACCAAAGTTACGAGGGATAATCATGGTGGCTGTTAAACTTAACACCAACAAGGCGATAGCCAGACCCCATGAAGCCTTTTCAAGAAAATCGGCGGTTTGCCTGACACCCATAAACTGAGCGCCACCGGAGGCAAAATTAGCGGCTAATCCACCACCTTTGGGGTTTTGTACAAGTACAATGAGTCCGAGCAGGATGCTTACGACTAAAATCAATATGGAGACAAAAATATACATCGAATTAATTTTTAAGTATTTAGTTCCTTTTCTGCTTTTTTAATCAGGGATGCAAAGTAACTACTTTTTTCCGGATATTTCAAACTTAATTTTTGATAAATTTTTATCGCTTTTTGCAAATGGCCCTGATCGTAATAAATTGTGGCCAATGTTTCGCTGATAATGCTTTCCTGATCGACGATGCTCTCTTTGGCTACTTCAACAGGATTAAAAAACGATGCCTTGGGGCGCGAGATACTGGGCTGGTTACGAATAAATTCGTCCAGTATTTCTTTCTTTGATTTGGGGTGACGGACCTCGCCTTCGGCTTGTTCTTCGTGAGATAAAGTAGCAGACTCATACTGAAGGAGACTTTCTTTTTCAAGCTCGTCCATATGTCGGTTAACAATTTCCTTCAATTCTTTAATCGACAGGCTCACCTCTTCCTCGGTTGGGTTTTCGTGGGTTGGCTCATCAGCAGGCACTTCATTTGACTCAACCTGCTGCGGCAGATCGTTTGTGGTATCCTTCGGAATGTCAGTCGGCGTAACAGCTTTTGGCTCAGTATTCACAACAGGTTCGGCAGAGGATTCCGTGGTCTCTTTCAGGTCTTCATCGGGAAGCACGATGCGTACATTCATGTCGCCTACCCTGTCGATATGCTTTTTCAGCACAGCTCTGTCGCCGGCATAAATGGCTGTGGTTTTCAGATCGGTTTCGTACCGAACATTTTTTTCTTTGTACTGATTCACCGATAGCAACACGCGAACCGTGGAGGCATAAGGAAACTCATTGACCAAAGTCAACAGGCCATCGAGCGTGTTTTTGTCCAACTTATCGGGTTGGTGCATGATGTCGATAAACTCTTCCTTATTCATTTGCCGGTACTTAATTTAATATCTATATACCGAAAACATTACCAATTGATGACTGCTTTATTAAAGATGTCATCGGCAAGCATCTCGGTAATTTGATCAATCAGTTCAGTTTTTTTTGCATTATAATCTTCGTTTGACGGATAATCGATAAACTGTGTAAATTTAGTATCAAAATCTTTATCAGGCTCAAATTTATTATAAAACCTGACTTCGATGGTGATGGTGAGCCGGTTTAAGGCCGAAGTTTGGTCGCCCTGGATAGCCACAGGGGTAGTTTTGTAATCAGTAATAGCTCCCTCCATGGCCAGATCGCCCGATCGTTGCACCATTTCAAGATTGGTTTGGCTGGTAAATTTGTCGCGCAAAGCATCAGTAAAAATCCCGCTCAGGGTAGGCTCGACCAGCAAAGCCTGATTGGGGAAATACTGAATTGAAACGGTTTTCGCTTCCGGAGGAATAGAGGCTCCTGTAAATGAATAGACTCCACACGAGGTAAAAGACATGATTGCAACAAGCAATGCCACACCAGAGAACAACCGAAACAGCTTTATACGTGACATTTATTTAATTTTATATTCTTTAATTTTCCTGTACAAGGTTCGCTCTGAAATCCCCAGTTCCTGGGCGGCATTCTTACGTTTTCCGCGATGCTTCTCAAGTGCTTTGGAGATCATTTCATGCTCCTTGTCGGTAAGCGACAACGACTCCTCAATAACTTCAGAGCTGTCGTAATCATCAATGTCCTCCAGGTCGTGAGGGGTGGGCTGTGTAATTTTTAACTTATCGATAAAGCTTTGATCCGGTTTCATCAAATCTGTACCCGGTTCTTTTACCAGTAAAGCCTTGGTTTGTTCCAAATCAAGGTGTGTATCGCCCCGATCGATAATGTCGAGCACAATTTTTTTCAGCTCGGTCATATCACGTTTCATATCGAAAAGCACCTTGTATAACAACTCGCGCTCCGAAATACTTTCCTCTTCTTGTTTATTGTACAAAACCGGCAGACCTGTTCCGGGTGTTGCCGGCAGATAACGTCCCAAAGTAATCCCATCGATAAGTTTTTCTTGCTCAATGATGGAGATCTGTTCGGTAATGTTTTTAAGCTGCCTGATGTTTCCGGGCCAGTAATAATTGTTTAACACCCGTATGGCATCATCGGTAAGCTGCAAGGGAGGCATGCGGTATTTTTCGGCAAAATCGGATGAGAACTTACGAAACAAAAGATGAATATCGTCTTTACGCTCGCGCAATGGTGGCACATAAATCGGTACCGAGTTCAGTCTGTAGAACAAATCCTGACGGAATTTTCCTTTCTCAATGGCTTTGGGGATATCCACGTTGCTGGCGGCTACGACCCTTACGTTGGTTTTCACCACTTTAGACGAGCCTACCTTGAAAAATTCACCTGTTTCGAGAACCCTGAGCAACCTAACCTGAGTAGAAAGCGGCAATTCGGCCACCTCATCCAAAAAAATAGTTCCCCCGTCTGCTACCTCAAAATATCCTTTTCGTGCCTCGTGAGCTCCGGTAAATGAACCTTTTTCGTGTCCGAACAACTCCGAGTCAATGGTCCCTTCCGGAATAGCTCCGCAATTTACAGCAATATAATGCCCATGTTTGCGGCTGCTTGCCTGATGAATAACTTTCGGAAAAACCTCCTTCCCTGTTCCACTTTCGCCACTTATAAGCACAGTCAGATCCGTTGGAGCTACCTGTATGGCGATATCAATAGCGCGGTTGAGCAGAGGTGAATTTCCTATGACGCCAAATCTTTGCTTTACCGATTGTATTTCCATCTGTTATACTATCTTTTTTAAACTCTATAAAAGTACTAAACTTTTTGCAATCTGATAATTATCTCTCCACTATCGCAAGGTAGCCCCGAACTGTCGTTCCAGTTCTGCCGTTATGCGGGCCATCGACTTCTCGATAACCTTGTCGGTAAGCGTTTTTTCCTTGTCCTCAAGAATAAACGAAAGCGCATACGATTTCTTATCCGAAGGAATTTTGTCGCCCTGATAAATATCGAAAACGGAAACTGCTTGCAACAAATTCCGTTCTGCTTTGAACGCGGCATCCCTGAGATCGGAAAAATGAACACCGCGGTCCAGCAACAAGGCTAAATCGCGCCTTACCGAAGGAAACTTTGGTACGGGTGTGTAAACAAGGTCGTTTTTACCAATAACTTTGAGCACCTGCGACCAATTCACGATGGCCACCAGCACCTCCTGCCTGATATCGAAGGCTTTAAGCAACCCTGCATGAACCGAACCCACGAAGGCCAATTCCTTGTTTGAAAAATTATACGTCAGCCCTTCAGAAAAATCGGCATTGGGGCTCTCTTCGATGGCTATCTTTTTCCTATCAAGGCCTAGCCTGGAAATAAGGGCCTCTACCCATCCTTTCATGTCATAAAAACCAAATTTGGCTGCCTCACCAAACCAGCTTTCATCGGTGGCTTTGCCTGTTCCAAGCAAAATCAGGTGCTTCTCTTCATTGAAATTTTTAACCCCTCTTTCCGGGTCAAACCCTTCTTTCTGACGGTAAACGGTACCAAACTCAAACAGTTTCAGATCAGATTCTTTCCGGTTCAGGTTATAGGCCACCGTCTCTAAACCGCCAAACAAAAGAGTCTGACGGAGTACATTGAGGTCTCTGCTTAACGGGTTGAGTAACTGCACACTGGATTTGCTGTCAATTTGCTTGCTCATTTCAGCATAAGCTGACTTGGTGAGCGAATTGTTCATCATCTCCACCAAGCCTTGCGCTACGAGATAATCAGAAATGAGCTGCTGTATTTTTTCCGGATCTGGCTTTTGGCGGAAGCTCAACGAACTGTGTAATTTACCATCCGTATCAATATTGTTAATCCCGTAAATACGCAGGATTTCCTCAATAATGTCCACTTCACGTGTAACATCCACCTTAAAGGTAGGCACGGCCAGGGTGAGTCCGGCATCCGTTTCCTTAATAAGTTTTAGTTCAAGGTCTTCAAGAATGGTTTTTATCACTTCACGGTCAATTGCTTTCCCTATCAGGCGATCGACATGAGCGTAAAGAATTTCCACCTCCACCGGAACAACAGGAGAAGGATAAATATCTTTAATCTCAGAAGACACACTCCCGCCTGCCACCTCCTGCATAAGCAGAATAGCACGCTTCAAGGCATAAAGGGCAATGTTTGGGTCGACACCGCGTTCAAACCGAAATGAGGCATCCGTCTGTAAACCATGACGTTTTGAGGTTTTTCGGATATAACGGGCATCAAAACACGCGCTTTCCAGAAAAATATTCTTCGTTGCAGAAGTTACACCCGAAGTAAAACCGCCGAAAACTCCGGCAATGCACATGCCCCCTGCTGTATTGCAAATCATCAGGTCGTCGTGGTGAAGTTTGCGCTCCTCGCCGTCGAGGGTAACGAAAGTGGTGTTCTCAGACAAAGTATCCACAACAACCTTGTTTCCTACAATCTTGTCAGCATCGAAAGCATGCAAAGGCTGTCCGGTTTCATGCAATACAAAATTGGTTACATCAACAATATTATTAATCGGCCTGACTCCGATACGCTTCAGTTTACTTTTAAGCCATTCGGGAGATTCCTTTACCTGGATACCGGCAAGCGTAACCCCCACATAACGCGGACAAGCCTCAGCATTGTTCACTTTTACTTCGATATCTAAGTCATGGTTGTCGACAACAAACGCGTCTACATCAGGCCATGAGAATTGGTATTTGCGTGTATTAAATTCCCGGTTTAACCCTGCAGCCAGGTCGCGGGCGACTCCAATGTGCGAAACGGCATCTGACCGGTTGGGAGTTAGTCCGATTTCAAAAATGGTATCAGTTTCCACCTTAAAATATTCAGCTGCAGGCATTCCCTTTTCCACTTCATCCGGCAACACCATAATGCCATCATGTGAAGAACCCAGCCCCAGCTCATCTTCAGCACAAATCATCCCTTCGGATACTTCGCCACGAATTTTCGATTTTTTTATTTCAAACGAATCATCGCCACTATAAAGCTGTGTTCCAACCGTCGCCACCAGCACTTTTTGTCCGGCAGCTACATTTGGTGCTCCACAAACGATTGGTAAAACTGTACCCCCTCCAATGTCTACGGTAGTAACGCTTAACTTGTCGGCATTTTCGTGCTTATGACAAGTAAGCACCTCGCCCACCATTACTCCTGCCAGGCCACCTTTCACCGACTGAAATTCTTCAGTGCCCTCCACCTCTAAGCCTGTGTCAGTAAGCACTTTCGACACAACAGAAGGCGATACATCCAGGTTTATATACTGTTTAAGCCAGTTATACGATATTTTCATTTTATGCTGATTAAAACTTAATCGGCAAAATTAACAAAATCGGGCAAGCAAATAAAGGGATGGATGTAAATGTAAGGGATAGTTCTCAATTGTATATTCAATTAAAGAGTTGTCCTGACAAGGGCCATTATTTGATGGTTTTTGGCCATTTGCATTTTTAAAAACCACTTCATATGTAACTTTTGATTAGTCACTAGTCATTAAAAATATTAGAGCGAAAAAAAATGTCTGACAGCAATAAGGCAGTTATCCCAGGACTATGAGATCCGACTCCAGTTACCGGATTTTTGTTTGTTCTTAATCAATTGGTTTCGCAGGAGTTCATTTTCTGGCTGGGTGAGTTTTTCATCTTTCTCCAAAATACGTTCAGCAACTTTTCTGGTGAGCGCGATCAACTCGCCGTCCTGGGCCAGGTTGGCGATGCGTAAGTCGAGCACGCCGGATTGCTTGGTTCCCTGCATATCGCCCGGTCCGCGCAGCTTTAAATCGGCTTCGGCAATTTCAAATCCGTCGTTGCTGCGAACCATTATCTCGAGCCTTTTCCTCCCCTCGTTGGTCAGTTTATTCCCTGACATTAAAATACAATACGACTGGTCGGCACCCCGCCCCACGCGTCCGCGCAGCTGATGTAACTGCGACAACCCAAACCTTTCGGCGTTTTCAATAATCATTACCGAAGCATTGGGCACATCGACACCTACTTCAATCACCGTGGTAGATACCATGATGTCTGTTTTTCCTTCTACAAAACGTTGCATCTCAAACTCTTTCTCCTCAGCTTTCATCCTTCCGTGAACAACACTTACCTGATAATTGGGTAAAGGAAAATCGCGTTGAATTTGTTCAAAACCATCCATCAGATTCTTCAAATCGAGGTTTTCCGACTCATTAATCAACGGATAAACAACATAAATCTGTCGACCCATTTCGATTTGCTTTTTCATGAATCCATTGACCAGCAATCTTTTTGAATCGAAATAATGAACTGTTTTTATCGGTTTTCGCCCGGGAGGTAATTCGTCTATCACCGACACGTCGAGGTTGCCGTACAGAGTCATGGCCAAAGTACGCGGAATGGGCGTGGCGGTCATCACCAACACATGGGGAGCCACTGTACTCTTTTTCCACAAACGCGCCCTTTGCAATACACCAAACCTGTGTTGTTCATCTATCACCACGAACCCCAGTTGGCTGAACTGCACCGCATCCTCTATCACGGCATGAGTCCCAATAAGCAAGTTTAGCTGTCCCGACATGAGCCGCTCGTGAATAAAAGTGCGTTGTTTTTTTTTGGTCGATCCGGTAAGCAAAGCCACTTCCACCTCCATATCGTCAAGCATCTTGGTGATGGTGTTAAAATGCTGCCTAGCCAGAATTTCGGTCGGAGCCATAATACAAGCCTGAAATCCATTGTCGATGGCAAGTAACGACATCATCAAGGCCACCAACGTTTTACCACTTCCCACATCGCCCTGCAACAACCTGTTCATCTGCCTTCCGGTCTTCATGTCGATACGCATCTCACGAATAACGCGCTTCTGGGCATTGGTAAGTTCAAAAGGGAGTTTTTTTTCGTAGTAGGTCATGAAGAGCTCTCCTACTTGTTCAAAACGGTGGCCTGAAATTTTTTGCCTGAGGTAGTTTTTCTGCGTGAGCAGATCCAATTGGATAAATAACAACTCTTCGAACTTAAGTCGTTTAACAGCAGGTTCAATATTTTTCGCTTGCTGCGGAAAGTGAATGTTGAGCAGTGCTGATTTTCTATCGGCCAGCTGATACTTTTTCAATAGATAATCCGGCATGTTCTCACGTATCATAGTCGAGGTCTGGTTGAGGAGTTCCCTGATTAAAAACCCAATTCCCCGACTGCCAAGCCCGGCATTTTTAAGTTTTTCGGTAGTACTGTAAATACCTTCAAGACGTGGTCCGGAAACAGTTTGAGGCTCACCGCTGTCTTCTTCCACTTCAGGGTGTACAAAGTTGTAACTGTTTCTAAAAACAGAGGGCTTCCCAAAAATAAAAAATGATTTCCCTGTTACGAAGGTGTTTAAAACCCATTTCAGACCCCGAAAAAAAACCAAATCGATACTCCCGGTAGCGTCTGCTACTTTTACCGTGATGTATTTCATGCGTTTATCTCCGGTACTAGCCAGCGATCTAACCACCCCCTTTATCTGAACATAAACCGCATCACTTTTTATATCGCTGATATTCACCACCTGACTTTTATCGACATAGCGAAAAGGGAAGTAATTTAACAAATCATCGTAGGTGTTAATACCCAACTCCTTGGCGAATAACTCAGCCTTTTTAGGCCCTACGCCTTTAAGGTAGGTAATCGGGGTATCAAAAATATCAGGCATTTAAACGGTTTAGTGTAACCGCAAAGTTAGCGATTATCTTAGTTAATGGCACAATTTCAGAGGACAAAAAAAAGCCCCGCGTTGCGGAGCTTAAATTTTTTGGCTTTACAGCTAGTATTGCCACAGGTCTTCTTCAAACCGGAACATCTCGCGTTTTATCCTTTCCGATTCAAGCAGAGCGTCAACACCGGTTGCATAGGAATTGATGCGGCGATCGTAAACATTTTGTTCTTTGTAGATATAACTTGAGAACAGTCGTTTCCAAAACAGCTCATCGTAAGTGAGTCGCATGGCCGAATTAAACTCATTGAAAACCAGTGCCTGAGCCAACACTTCACGGGCCTGAGCATAACTGATCCAAAACATGGGTTCAGTCACTTCCTGTCCGTCGCGTTCTTTAATCATCACAGGACAAAGGGCGATTATCCGAACCATCATCTGGCTGCGTTGTTTATCAAAATACCAATCTTCCTTAATCCTGAGACGCATCACTTTACTGGGGTCGAACGCGGTAATAACCACTGTGTCATACTCTTCGTAAGGAGGATAAGGTCTTCTTCCCATTTGATGCAATGTATCGGTCTGTCGACCAACAATTTCATTAAAGGTCACAGGGACAAGCAACTCATCGGTATTCGATAAATCGTAAGCTGTGAAATGACCCCCTTCCTTAAGGGCATCGAGGATTACCATGATAAACGACTTCCAGTTTTGCTGAGGATCGAGTGGATAATAGAATTTCTGATTAAATTTTTGTCTGAAATCAATTTCTCTCCAAATCCGTTTCGACCACATCACATCAGCCTTACGGATGGTAGGAAAAGGAATTGGTTTTACATCCACACTCCACGATTCTTCCGGGAAGAGCCCGTCGACGGGTGCTTCATCGATAATCTGTGCTGTTGACGTAAACGACAGCAACATGGAGAATGCGAATATGGCTACAAATAATTTTTTCATCCTGGTTGTAATTTAATTATTTAAGTTCAAGGTTCACAGGGTTTAAGGCACGAATAGTACCGTCTGGCCCTTGCGATTGAATGTTTTCGAAGAAGAATTTCTGTTTTGCCTTACCATTTTTTATCAGGTTAACCACCTCAGGAGTAAACTGATTTCCTCTGATATTCTTCGGAATAAAGTCACCATTGATGATGGTAGCAAAAGTATAGGAATTCACAACAAAATAAAGGTCGAAGTTAAAGTCTTCCATATCGGGAATAATAGCACCGGCTGAAAGCAACACGTTTTTATCGATAGATCCACCTGTTTGACCTGCAATTTTTGCAATGGGGTCAGGTACACGTTTTACACGAAACTCAGAAGATCCAAGCTGTAACACTTTTCCATCGATTTCAGCGGTTGCACTTACAGTAGCAATACTTTTTCCTGTAGGCTTCTTGTCGATACGCACGATCCAGTCATTCGATTTTGGATCTTTCTTGAGGATACCGGTACTAATAACCGGACGAATTTTTTCCTGTGGCAGCCCTGGTGATGAAATGGATACAGGGTTGTCCACCCCGATGTAGAACACGTTCATCTTAAGCGGAGCTACAGTAAGTGCAGGTGGAGCCACGATGTATTCACCTTTATAATCATACAATTTTGTTTCACCTGTAACAGGATCACGCATGATGATTTCACCGGCATAGCGTTGCAGGCCTTCGGCGTTGGTATTAAATTCAAGTTTAATGATGCCATCTTCACCCTTAACCATAGTTGCACGGTTCATGTTGGCTTCCGTAACTTCGTCCACACCCTGTAACACGCGACTTTCAAGAGCCGTTTTTGAATCGTAAGCAGCCACAATCACTTTGGCTTCATATTTCTGGCCTTTAAACACATAGGTACTTGTAGGAATAACCTCAGCGGCTACGTTATCAAATTTAAAATCCTTTTCGCTCACCTGGCTATACAGATAGTTGAGCGAGTTGAACTGTGCTGAACGCACTTCCGCGATAATTTTGTTCACGATGGTAATGTCAGCAGCCAGGATTGTATGGTAAAAATTGTGCATTTCCCAGTTCTGCTTCATGCCATCAGCATTGCGGTAATCGCCATTGGTTTGCAGTCCGATCCGGTCAGAGTCTTCGGGCAATCCCATAGCACCCAACACCACATCGCGAAAAGTTTTCATTTTTGCCGAGAGCACGTAAGCCTCACCAACATCACCCGGACGCACCATGTAATTGGTGGTTTCGTTGTATTTGTCTTTGGTGGGCACCCTGTGCAAGTCGAGCACTTTTCTCTGCTTACCGTTGATAATGGTATCGTCGTAATAAAGGCTCATTACTTCGAGTGAGTCTTTACGTTCGGCCACTTCTACCAATTTATACTTCAGGTAATCGAGGTATTCGAGAAATTCGCTGGCGCTTTTTTGAATCTCCTGCGCTTTTTCCCAATAAGGCCCAACTTTGGTCTTATTCAAATTATATTGTCCCTCAAACTTGGCATATGATTCATCAACTTTGGCGGCGATGCTTTCGTTGGTAGTTTCCATTGATTTATTCACGATCAGGAAGGCGTCGAGAATTTCTTTAGAAACATTAAGCGCCAGAAGTGCTGTGAGTACCAGGTACATCATCGAAATCATTTTCTGCCGAGGGGTCTCTTTATATCCAGCCATTTTTTTTAATTATTTTATTATGGAAAAATCCGTTAATACTAACGATGAGATAATTAACCGTTCATGTTCATGGCCGACAGCATGTTGCCATAAACTTTGTTCAGTGAACTCATGCGTTGAGTCAGGGTTTCCATCTGACCGGAGAATTCAGCAGTTGAACTAGCTGATTTTTCGAGTTTATCAAGGAAATCGCTCATGGTATCCTGCAATTTAACCGACGACTCAACAGCTTTGTTTGATCCTTGCAGCTGAAGTTCGTAAATGGCGTTAAGAGCAGAAAGGTTTTCAGCAATTTTTCTGAGTTGTTCGTTGTATGCACCACCTTCAAGGGCAGTAAAATCAAGCGCCTGAACAGATTTCGATAACAGCTGAGCTGATTTTTCGTAGCTGTCGGCAAGGCTTTGAGCCGATTCGGTAGCTGTTTTCACAGTTCCGGCAAACACCTCTGTGGTAACGGCATCACGTTTCATGGTATCGGCCACTTCTTCGTAGGCACTGGCCAAAATTGAAGCGCCATCGCTTACCTTTTTCACGTTATTGGCATATTCGCCAGCAACTTCCACATCCTTATCTATTACCTTACCCAACTGCTGAGCTGAGCCTGAAGCTGATTTCATGTTCTTGTAGAACTCTTCTGAAACCACGGCTGCATCGGTAAAAGAATTAAGTTTGGTTGCGTTATCAGATAATTTCTCCATCCCCAGACCGAGTCGCTCGATCGCCTTTTGGTCAATTTGGGCTTTTTCCAACATTTCGTCTAAACGTTCGGATGGTGATTTGCTTTTCTTCAATTCTTTATCTTTTACACTTCCGTACATCCCTGCCAATTCAGGGTAAACCAAACTCCAGTCTGGTTCGATAAAAGGAGGTTCGAATGCCGAGAGGAAGAAGATAAGGCCTTCTGTACCCAGACCAACGATAAGCATTTCATCAGCACCGGGATAGTGATTGATTTTGAATAAGGCACCAATCAATACGACTGTAGCTCCCCAGCCGTATACGAAACTCATAATTTTTTTATACTTCCTTGATTTTACAAAACTAAATAAGCCCATGACTTTCTTTTTTAAATGTTGGATATTGGTTTTAATTACTAATTGTATACTCTTGATGCTTTGTTCGGATTGTCACCTTTGTTACGACCCAGATAAGGTTGAATGGTTCGGAAACCGATGTAGGATTTGGCCGTATCCTGGTACTCGAATGTTCTGGTTGTTACCTGCAGATAGTAGGCAATATCTTTCCACGAACCACCTCTGATCACTTTACGCTTCATTACTGGTGGGTCATCTTCTTTGGCATTGTAGGTGTAGTTGGGGTTCATGTCCCAGGTAAAGTTATACGAGGCCGGATCGTAAGCGCTGTTAGTCCATTCGGCCACGTTGCCTGCCATATCATACAGTCCCCAGTCGTTGGGCGGGAAGTGTCCGGCTATAACGGTACGCAGACCGCCGTCGCCAATATAGTTACCCCTTTCGGGTTTGAAGTTAGCCAGGAAACAACCTTTTTCGTTGCGGGTATACGGACCACCCCAAGGATACGGGTTGAGTGCGTACCCACCACGTGCTGCCCATTCCCATTCGGCTTCGGTAGGCAATCTGAACTCAGCCAGATCGACGCCTCCTTTTTTCGAACGTAAGGCTGCGTTTTTGTATTCGGTGCGCCACACGCAGAAAGCTTTGGCCTGTTTCCAGTTTACGCCAACAACAGGGTAGTTGTCGTAGGCAGGATGCCAAAAGTACTTTTCTGTCATAGGATCGTTAAAGGAATAGGTGTAATCATGAATCCAGGCCAGCGTATCAGGGTACACGGCAATGGTTTCTTTACGCACATATACTGAACGGTCGCGCAAACCTTGTGGGCGGTTTGCCAGACCAGCGTTGCGGAAGTCTGCACTTTCTGAGAAATCCTTTTTTGCAGCAGCATGCAGATCTACCCAGTAATATTCATACATCAGTTTACGTGTATCGATTTCCTTTCTGCGGAAGTAACGCTCATGCTCAGGCAGGAACATTTCTTCGAGTACATCGCGTACATCCTGATCTTCGCTGTTCCACTCGATATCGGTTTTCCAGTTCAGATAAGGAGGATCGTACACCTCACCGGTTTTTTCATTTTCTTCAATCAGGTACTCTTCAGGACGCACATCACCCAACATGGTACGGGCAATGGAGTCGCGTACATACCTGACAAACATCCGGTACTTATCGTTGGTGATTTCGGTTTCGTCCATATAAAAAGCCGAAACAGAAATGGTTTTGGGCTGGATAAGGTGACTATGTGTCAGGTCCTCATCGCCCGCACCCATAGTATAACTGCCCTGTGGGACAAAAACCATTCCGTAAGGATCGGGTTGATAAAATGGTTTGGAATTCTTTCGTGTTCCAACAAGTTCGCCATTTCCGGAGTTGCTGCAACTGCTCAGGAACGCTATGGCCAACAGGTATAAAATCAGTCGTTTCATTCTGTGATTTTTGATTTATGCGATTATTCCTTTTAAACTTCTTTTTCGAGTGGCCAAAAGTATAAAAATAAGTTTTCCGATTTACACAATGTTTCAGTTTTTGAAACAGAGGTTACAGATATCTTGTATTTTTATAGCTGGTTCTCGACTTATCTCCTTTAATCTTAAAACAATAGCCCAAGCTAATCTCATGTCCACCGGGCACTCCATATTTCATCATATTGATGTCGTAGGCGTAGCCGATAACAAAATCTTTGAAGCGCATCCCTACCAAAACCCCGATGGATTCCTGTACACGGTAGTTGAGTCCTCCCCAAAACTTTGCATTGTAATTAACGATAGCCGAAAGATTATATTGTGTTGAAATTAAATTGCTTTGGATCAGAAAGGAGGGTTGTATCTCGAATCGTTGGTCACCGGGCAGATAAAAGTTGTAACCTCCGGTCACATAAAAGGAGCGGTCGGTTGATATTTCGCCGTTGCCATCAGGGTCGAGTTTCACAAAGGTCGACTTCATGATGTTGTTTACCGAAACCCCGACAAAATAATTATCGGCAGACTTAAAATAGAGTCCTGCGTTGGCATCCAGACGCATATCACCCTGAGCGCTCTTTAGTATAATGGGGTCACTTTGATCGACAGGTTTCCACATGCTGCCATCAATGCTTCGGTTATCGAGGTTAATACCCAGACCAATACCCAACGTGCCAAAGGCCAGTTCGGCATGGTACGAATAGGCCAGAATCAGGCTGATATCACTCCAGTTATACGTAGCTTTATCCTGGATTATTGCCCCGCCAAACCCCCCGTGTAAAAAGCGTATGGGAGAGTCAGCCGTAACAAGAAAATCTTCCGGAGCGGCGTTTTTTCCGTTCTCGTTGTCACGAAAGCCGGACCACTGCTGACGGAAGATTCCGTTGATGCAAATGCCCTCGCGCATGCCGGCAAAGGCCGGATTGAAAAACATCTGAGCATCGCGGTAGTGGGTAAATGCAGGAGCTTGTTGAGCCTGCATCCCTACAGCCACAAACAAAAGGAGTATAACAGATATGTGTGTAATACGTTGCTTCAAGTGTGATAAAAATGAAGTGCTAAAGTATAAAAATTCGTTGTAATAACTACCAAACTGCGGTAATTGTTGCCCTATTGACAAGCTTTTTTTTGAAACCGTTGCAGATGATATCAAATATTTATTCACAGTTATATGTTAAAAGTACTGATTTCGTGATAACGTGGGCCGGAGGGGGTAAGCTCGCTGTGATAAAGCCCCAGCTGATTTGCAACTACTGACAGGTGAAAACTATCGCGAAATCGGCTAATTATTTCATTGAAATACTTTTTATTTTCTATTTGTTTTATTCTCCCAAGGGTGATGTGCGGCACAAAATTCTGCCTGTCGCGCAGAAATCCGTGATCATCCAAACGGTTAAGGACTGCATTTCCCAATGAACCAAAACCGGATTCCGCGGATGTCCCCAGCCAAATGACCCGAGGTTGGTACGCGCTGCCAAAAATGCCAAGCTTGTCGAAACATCCTTCAAAAGGGGTAAACCCGTCGGCAACTTCAGCCAATACGCCATTGATGGTTTCAATAGACTCCTCATCGGTGTTGCCAAGGAATTTTAGCGTAAGGTGCATGACAGAGGGCGACACCCAGGTGATGTTGCTCTGCGACAAGCAGCCTTTCATCCGGCTGTGAGAAGCAATAAAACCGCTGTCGGGCTTAACCTTTATGGCTACAAATAATCTTTTCATAAAAAATTTGCGACAAAAGTATCAAGATATTTGTAAAAACTCCTACATTTGCACCCTCAAAACTGAGAACAGTTTGTATCTTGGTTTCGTTCATACAAATTAAAATTTTGGGGGATTAGCTCCCCCGATAATAATCGGGGGGCTAGAGCGTTTGATTTCGTTCATACAGATTAAAATTTTGGGGGATTAGCTCAGTTGGCTAGAGCGTTTGACTGGCAGTCAAAAGGTCACCGGTTCGATTCCGGTATTCTCCACTGAAAAAGGGTGTTACAAAGTAAAATTTGTGACCCCTTTTTTTTTGCCCTGACCTTCAGGTATGTTTTGAGCTTTTTTTTAAGGCAGTTATTTCATGATTTTTATTTTATATCTTTGGCCGATCAATCCTAAAAATAAAATTATGAAATCAAAACCAATTACCATGCTCACTCCTGTTTTGCCATTGCTTTCATTTTCAAAAAGCTATTATAAAAAAGTTAGCTGGCTGTTATTCACCATGCTTATTGGTTACTCAGCCCTCATCCATGCTCAACCGCAAATATTTTCGCGGGTGTTGGAGTCCAATGGCTCAGTTCAAATCACAGACATGAAGTTATCCGATCACAACACTTATTTTGGTATAGGCTTTAATTACAATACAAAAGGACTGCTTTTTGAAATGGATTCAAGCGCACAGGTGATTTGGGCACGCACCTTCGAAAATGTGAGCTCCGGCACATCCCGACCAATTCAGCTCAGCAACATGATTCCTACTGATGATTCGGGGTTCTTACTAACGGGAAATACCTTTCGGGGAGCCTCAGGATGGGAAGAAGATGCCTTTGTCATGAAAATTGATTCGCAGGGGGAAGTGGTCTGGTCGAAAGCCATGACGAACGATTTTAGGTTTTTTCTGAATGATGCTTTTCAAACAGATGATCACGGTTTTATTGTTAGTGGTCATTTTACCCACGCCAGTGCACCTTATAGTACTATCGCTCTGGTCAGGCTCGATGAGTTTGGAAATTTGTTGTGGACACGTGAACTTATTTTGGGCAGTAGCATGAACAAGGCCTACGCTGTAAAACAAATTGAAGATGGAAGCATCATGATCACAGGCCATTACAACAATCAGGGCACAAATCAGACCTATTCTTTTCTGGCTAACCTAAACAGTGAAGGAGAGGTTGTTTGGGCCCAAAATTATTATTATGAGTCAAGTTATGCCTGGTGTCAGGGCAATGATTTTGTAACTACCGGCACGGGATATTTGGTGACTATGTATTTAAATTCCTATTTAATGATGGGGCATACCGACTTCACAGGGAATTTGTTGTCCTATAAGCTATATCGTAATATGGGTTCGGAGACTTACTACGATCAGGCGGCCAAATTTCATCCACTAGAAGACGGTGGTTTTGTACTGGTAGTGGGCGATAATTATTCCAGTACTTTTATCAAAACCGATTCCGTCGGAAATGTACTTTGGAAAGATGATTTATTTTTATTGGCCATCGATGCGTGTGTTACAAACAACAACGAATTTTTGATTTTTGGGAATGGCCCGATTATGGGAGTAAAATCGACAGAAGACATGTACCAGCAATCTATTGGTTTAATTCAAGTAGATACTGCCGGTAATGGCATAGATTGCGCGAGTTTTAATCCTTTAATTCCTACGGCAGAAGACACCATAGCAAGAGGTGCAACCACAGCCACTTCAACTTCCAGAAGTGCCGTTATCACTGAGGTGATTATTGAGACTGCTGTTGAAGAGATTTCAACCCGCGAGGGATGCATCGATTTTGTGGGAAGTGTCAACGAGTTTATTAGCGCAAAACTTGAGCTTTTCCCCAATCCCACAAAGGGTAGTTTTACCGTGTTGCTTGATCGTGAATTGGAAGGCAAATTGGTTGTTTATAACACGTTTGGCGACCTTGTACTTACCCAAAACATTTTTGAAAAAAGCACCAGATTAGATTTGACAGGTCAGGCAAGGGGTGTGTATTATTTTCAGTTTGTGGTCGACGACAAGCCGATTTCAAAAGGAAAGATCGTCCTGGTCTACTAAAAAAGTCGTTTCACTATTGTTTTAAACCGATTTAATCTATTATCTTTGGTAAATCATTCCTAAAAATTAAAGTTATGAAATCAAAACTACTTATCCTTCTGCTTCTTATCATACCCTTGCTTTCATTTTCTCAAAATTATTACGAAAAAACATATGATTTTGGGCCATTCGATCATCCAACCGCAGTGGTAACTGATGAGGCGGGTAACGTATTTGTATGTGGCTGGTTTGAGGATGAAAACCTTGAAAACCAACATGCGTTTGCCTTTAAAGTGGACGCTTCGGGGGAGGAAGTCTGGCGTAATGTTTTAACCAATGCTTCAAGGTTTTATAACCTGTGTGTCATGGCCAGTGGTGAGATTGCGCTGGCAGGAGGAATGGAACAGCATTGTTTTCTTCAGGTGGTAGATGCAGAAACAGGGATCGAGAACTGGTCCTTTACTGACGAGGCAACAGACGGTTTTTGGTTTGGAACGGTAAACGAAATGCCAGCCGGAGCTTTGAGCAAATTGGTTGCCGCAAAAACATTTGATGGACCACATATACCTATAATATATGATTTATCCAGCAGCTTAGGAACAGTAAAAGCCATAACCCCCTGGCCTTATGAATTGGACGATGCTATCGGACAATCTTTTTTGCAATCGTATGATTATATGTGGTTTGGGGTGAAAAATGTGGCCTTCGCCTATGATAACTACAATAATTTCAGATCGATATGGTCATTTGAGGCCAGCTACAATGCAGGGATGGACCGTTATACCCCTGATTCATGGTTTCTCGTAAGAACCTTTTCTGGTGGTTATGACGTGCATTCCATAGGTCTGCTGTCTACAGATTTTATTAATGGAGGAGTTGTGGGTAATATGATTGAATTAGATTATCCCGGTGTTTCAATTTTAGGCTCAGGTAATCTGGGTTTTGAAAAAATAATGATAACAGGATCTGTTGAGGGCGATTTGGCTCTCTGGTTGGTAGGTACCGACCTCGCCTTACAACATGAAATCACCTATCCAAATGAAAATGAGCGAACCGGGGTTGATGTGGTTGGGCTTGTCTCAAACGACCTGGTCATGATGGGTTATGAGAGCCGCCGCGATGGCAGTTCCTCCGATGTGTTTTTAATGAAACGTGATGCCAATGGAGGCGTGGTTTCCACCCCAGAATTCACTACCGACAAAAGTGTGCAGATTTATCCCAATCCGGCCAATGACAGGGTCTATATAAAAAGCGCCAACGACCTGAATGTAGAAGTAGATTTTATTAACAGTGTAGGCCAATTGGTTATGAAAACAACCCTTTCCAATCAATATGTTTCAGTTGAAGCATTGCCAAAAGGATACTATTTAGCTGTTATTAAAGTAGATGGAGAAAAAGTTAAACAGGAAAAGCTGATTATACAATAAGAAATTTGATTGTGTGGTAAGTCACTCCTTTTTGGGAAATCTTCTGATAAGGACAAAGGGGCAACTTGTAAAGAAAAAGCGGAGACGAATCTCCGCTTAGGTTGGGGTAGGAATAAATCCTATTGCGTTGGAAGTTTGATGAATAACTAATTCCGTTCCAATGATTTCCTTTTTTGCTCAATTTGTGACATGATGCAAAGGTGAAACATGAAATGATATAAAAGCTTAGATACAATCTACGCTTAGAGTCAAATTTTTTTGATATACTAAGCCTAGTTTGGGAGATTCGTCTCCGCTATGGTTAAAGGATGTACTACGCTTAGGTTCGGGGTTATTCGTAAATCTCTTTCATACTTTCCCTTACCTTAAATAACTGCTTTTGGTTAGGATATTTCTTTATCATTTCGTTAATCTTATCAATATATTTTTCATAGTACTGGTAATCACCTGTGCTATTCAAAGAATCATTTAATAATTTCAAAACCCTTGTATCATTCATTAATTCTACTTTTTCTTTTTCACTCAAATTTTTTTGATCCCCAGACTGCGCACAGCCAATAATTGAAACTAAAGAAAGTATAATAATCCACTTTTTCATTTCTTAATTTTTTAAATCAAAATCTATTTAATCTTAAAATTATCCTTAAAATTTAAACTAAACGGCCAAAATGTTGGATGATACACAGGCACACTAGCTCCTCCTGAATCAAAGTAAACATTCCACCCTCCTTGAACAGTTATTGAAACATTTGAAACATTCATAAGTTCAAATCGTGCCGATCCATCAACTAAAACTTGCTTTTGTATTACGTCACCATCCACGACTAGCGATGCACTTGCATTAAATACCACCTGTCCTCCATATACTGGTGTATTCGAATTAGTTACCCCTACAAAAATTTTATTTTGGTTTCCACGAATACTAATATTAGCTCGGTAATTAGCCATCTGGAATGCTCCATAATTCTTGCCTACATCTAATGGCACAAATCCTATTCTATTATGGCTTTCATCAATAGATATCTGCTCACTACTTTCCGATATAGCATTTAGTTCATTTCCTTTTACAACCAGCTCATAACTTGTAACCTCGTCAGTACTGACTAATATTTGATATGGGTTTTTTTCAGTCCCAACCCAATTCTCTGTCTTTGTTTTTACTTCAAAAACTTCTACTATATCTACGTCATAAATACTTATATCAT
>DJVY01000159.1 GCA_002440885.1 Bacteroidales bacterium UBA6244 | reverse complement strand
ACAAATTAGACAGCTATACCGAAACCGACCCAATATTTACAAGCAGTCAGGCAGCAAATATTACAGCAACAGATATTACTAATTTGAGTAATCTATCAGGCGTAAACACAGGCGACCAAGACCTTAGTGCATTTGCAACCAAAACCGCTTTAGGCGATTCAACAGCACAAGTACGCAGCGAGATACCTGATGTAAGTGGATTTTTAACTGCTGAAACCGACCCTGTATTTACCGCATGGGACAAAAGTTATAATGATTTAACCAATAAACCCACCGCTATAAGCGATTTTACAATGAATGCAAACTCTCAAAAAATAACTAATGTAGCTAATCCTACAGATGCTCATGATGCTGCCACAAAAGCTTATGTTGATGCTTTAAAAGCTTATGTTGATACTTTATTAGCTAGAATAGAAGCACTTGAAGAAAAAGACCTATTAAATAATGGATTTACTGACCCAAGAGACGGAAATCATTACAATACTGTAAAAATCGGCAACCAAATATGGATGGCAGAAAACCTGAAATATTTGCCAAGTGTGGTAGGACCCGGTACAGGTTCGCAAACAACTCCATATTATTATGTTTACGGTTATGACGGGACAAATATAACAGATGCCAAAGCAACAGCCAACTACACCACCTACGGCGTATTATACAATTGGTCAGCGGCAATGAATGGTGCAGCAAGCAGCACAACCAACCCAAGCGGTATTCAGGGTGTTTGTCCTACAGGTTGGCATTTACCAAGCGATGCCGAGTGGACAGAATTAACCGATTACCTTGGCGGAACAACCATTGCCGGTGGGAAACTTAAAGAAACCGGAACTACGCATTGGGCAAGCCCAAATACCGGTGCAACCAACGAAACTGGTTTTACAGCTCTTCCGGGTGGCTACCGTAACAATAATGGAACATTCCTCGATCTTGGCTACTACGGTAGCTGGTGGAGCGCTACGGAGAACAATGCAGCGACTGCATGGAGCCGTCTCATGAACTTCAATAGCAGCATTGTATTCAGAAACTACTACTACAATAAGGAGTTGGGGTTTTCTGTCCGTTGCGTAAGGGATTAGAATTTATTTGATTCATTTGACTATTTGATTTATTTGTTTATTTCCGCGAAGCGGTCGATTTTTTTTTTGAATGGCACAGTACAACGAACTACCTGTTTATAAGGCAACGTATGATTTACTTTTGGCTATTTTCCAATTTACAAAGGAATTTAGCAAGGAGTATAAATATACCGTAGGTGAGAGTTTGAAGAAAGAAACTATTGAGTTGCTTACTTTGATTTATCGTGCCAATACAAGGCATCAAAAAGCCGATGTACTTCAAATTGCAAGAGAGCAAATAGAAGTAATTCGGTTGCTCATACGTGTAATGAAAGATATGAAGCAGATAAGCCTTGAGAAATTTGTAAGAATAAACGAAGCAGTTGAAAATGTGTCAAAACAATTAAGCGGATGGCAGAAGAGTCAAAAATAAAAGTTTTCCGCCAGAGTCGTGCGTGCTACGGCATAGACGAGCGAGCATTTTTAAATCCGGTAACCCGTTGGCATTGTAAATACCTGCCATATCCAAAACAGGTAGATGTTAGCTATAAAAGATTTCACGGGCTGAGAATGCCGGTGCGACAAATTAAGTGGTTACTTTTACAGCTCTTCCGGGTGGCAACCGTAACAATAATGGAACATTCAACAATATTGGAAACAACGGTAACTGGTGGAGCGCTACGGAGAACAATGCAACAAATGCATGGAACCGTAACATGAACAACAATAACAGCAATGTAAACAGAAACAACAACAATAAGGAGTTGGGGTTTTCTGTCCGTTGCGTAAGGGATTTGAAGGAAAACACAGCCACGGGGATTATTTCTCCGTGGCTTTTATAAAAAACAAAGGATGCAGCAACTCAATTTGTTTTCAGAAATAGACAGGAAAAAATCACGCTCGATTTGTTCCAAGCGTATTTTGATGCACGTAAAAACAAACGTAATACCATTAATGCCCTTGCATTTGAAAAGCATCTGGAAGCAAATTTATTTGCTTTAGCCAGTGAGATTATTGAACGCAAATACGCCCCAAAGCCAAGTATATGTTTTATTGTGGATAAACCTGTAAAACGAGAAATTTTTGCAGCCGATTTTAGGGATAGAGTAATACATCATTTCATTTACAATTACATTTCACCCATTTTTGAAAAAACATTTATTAACGACAGTTATAGCTGTAGAAAAGGCAAAGGAACGCATTACGGCATAAATCGAATAGACCATTTTATCCGTTCATGTTCTCAGAACTACAACAAAGACTGCTACATTCTAAAACTCGACATCAAAGGCTATTTTATGGCAATGAATAAATTGTTGCTTTTTGACAAAGTGAAAAATGAATTAATCCGTAATAAAAACAAAGTCGATTTTGATTTGGAACTTGTGCTTTATCTTATTGAAAAAACAATATTCAGTGACCCCAAAGTAAATTGCGTAATCAAAGGCAAAAAAGAAGATTGGAACGGTTTACCTCAAACAAAAAGTTTGTTTCATGCCCAGCCCAATTGCGGCTTGCCAATAGGCAATTTAACCTCTCAACTGTTTGGCAATATTTACATGAACGAGTTCGACCATTGGGTTAAAAAAGAATTGCACATAAAACATTACGGTAGGTATGTTGATGATTTCGTATTGATACACGAAAGTAAAGATTATTTGCAATCTGTTATCCCAAAACTTTCAGACTTTTTACTTTCAACTTTACAACTAACACTGCACCCAGATAAAATTTATTTACAGCATTATAGCAAAGGAGTAAAATACTTAGGCGCAGTAATCAAACCACATAAAACATACATAGCCAACCGCACCAAAGGAAACTTTTACAATGCCATAGAAAAGCAAAACCAAATAGCCCGAGACCACAAACCGACAAAAGAAGAACAACAAGCCTTTCAAAGCAGCATGAATTCATATTTGGGAATAATGAAGCATTACAAAAGCTACAAACTACGAAAAACAATGATTTTTAAAAACCTGAGTGGTTGGTGGAGGAATTATGTTTACCCCGTTGGATATGAAAAATTTGTTATGAAGCGAAAAGTTGTAAAAAAGCTATATCCTACGGGGTGAATTTATCGGGCGGAATATGTAAATTTGAAATGAAAACAAAAACAGTATGACAATAACCACCGAAATGCTAACATGCGGTATATTTTATTGCCGAGATAGTGCTTAAATCAAAGGCTGTGGCTCGCTTCAAACTTCATCACAGGTTGATAGTTACGTGCTCCGTAATCGGCAACAAAAACATACCGCCAGCCGTTGTGCCTCATTGTAGAAAGCC
>DJVY01000140.1 GCA_002440885.1 Bacteroidales bacterium UBA6244 | reverse complement strand
CCACATGAACTCCTGATTATTGGCAACTGGTGTTCATTCATATCCGTCTGTTTGTCATTTATTTAGCTTTTATTTTTAGTCATTGTCAATCTGCACCAATCTATCCACGAAGCACAAATTTATTTTGTTTTTTTTAGCGTGGGCAAATAAGCGAAGCGATTCACGAACACAATAATAAATAAACAATTCGTGAGTAATCCTAAAATCGTCCTGAAAGGCGGTTACTCGGGCAGGAGAGGCGGAAGCTCTTTTGCAAGCCTTTGGTTTGAGCGTTGGCTCGTGCGGGCTTGCAAATGTGCTTACGCCTGTGGGATGGCAAATTAATGGATACCAATTAAAGGCAGCCATTAACCCCAATTCTTTTAGTGCTTATGTCCGTCATTACCTGTACCTTCTTTCTTTGCTTCTGTTCGATCATACTTGCAGCATCCGGGAAGTGTGTAGTAAACTTCATCAGTGGCTTTATGCATGGGTGTATCATGCCCAACTTTGGCAATAGCCATTTGTACTTTATGTACAGTGGTTTTTGTTGAATCAAATGCTACTGAAAGCATTTTTGTTTCTTGCACCCAGTCGGCTTTGGAAACACCCTCAGCTGAATTTGCAGCTTTCTCAATGCGAGTCTCGCACATGCCACAGTTGCCTTTTACTTCAAACTTTTCGATTTTTGTCTGTGCAAATACCATACTTGTTCCCAAAAGGAACATACTTACTAAACTTAAAACTTTTGTTTTCATATTATTGTGATTTAAATTGTGAATAAAAACGATTATTTAATTTCTTTGGTAACTTCTCCGCATTTTAGCATCGAACTTCCAAAGTATGGATTTTTAATTTCTTTCTCAATGCTCAGCCAATCAGCTCCTTTGTTATTGTCAGCCATGGGGCAATGTTGCACGTAAATGGTACTGCTAAGTGGTGTGAATGAGTTGGTCATTTCAATCATTGTGACCGAAACTGACTGAAAAGTTTTTCGAAGTTGCTCGATGTCGGAAAAGTGCTGAATGTGTTCCAAACTTTTGGCTAATCTTCCCTGAATATCCATCCAAACCATGTGCGCCTCATCTTTAAAAATACCCATGTCCACTTTTTCCAATGCCGATTTAAAGTTTGCAGCGTTTTTTTGAGCTTCTTTAAAATCATCGTTGGTAAGGGCATCTTTCCAATTTAAGTATGTGTTATAAAGTGGCTGCAAGGCCTCTTTGGCTTGTTTGTCGGTGGACAAAGGTTTTGAAGCAGTTGATTTATTTTGTTCCTCATGACTTTCATGTGAAACATTACTTTCAGTGGGTTTTCCTCCATGATTATGTCCTGTCATTACCTGTCCACCTTCAGGGCTCATCATGCTGGGTTTTCCGGCCAACTGGGCAGCGGCATCTATACTGAAAGTGCCGTTAACAGCAATTTCTTCACCTTCCCTTAAACCTGCTTCAACCACATAGCTATCACCTAATGCAGAACCCAATGTTATTTCACGCATAATGAAATTAACTCCTTGTTCCGAATTTGTTTTCACATACACCACCGAGCGTTTGCCAGTCCACATGACAGCAGTTTTTGGTACAACAATCGAGTTTGATTTGTTATCTAATTTAGCTTCAACCATACCCGAAACAAACATTTCCGGTTTGAGTTTTCCGTTTGAGTTGTTATATTCTACTCTTGCTTTTGCCACTCGTGTTTTAGGGTCAATCACGGGGTCGAGAAATGTAATGCTGCTCATAAATGATTCACCGGGCAAAGAGGCAACCGTAAATTCCACTTTATCACCTTTTTTAATCCAGTTTATATCCGATTCATACACTTCAAATAACACCCAAACTTTCGAAAGGTCAGCGATTTCATACATCGTTTCCCCTTTGCGAACATAGTCACCCAAATTTATTTTTTTTGAGATTGTATATCCTGAAACATCGGCTACTACAGGAAATTCATCCTTTGTCATTCCAGACTTTAGTATCTCTTCAATCTGTTTTTCGGAGAGTTTCCAGTTTTTTAGTTTCTCTTTTGCTGCCGCAAATAATTGAGGCTGCGTTTCGGCTATTTTCTGTGCTTCAAATAGTTCTTCCTGTGCGGTAACCAACTCGGGAGAATAGATGTATGCAATGATTTGTCCTTTATTCACAAATTCACCTGTAAAATTGACCGTTAATTTTTCAATCCTACCCGGAATATGCGATGATTGTGAATACACCAAGCGTTCATCGGCTTGTACTTTCCCGTTAAGGCGAACTTGTTTAACCGGATTCATTTTCCCTACAAATGCAGTACTGACATTGGCTAGTTGCATAGCTGTTGGCGACATGCTTATCGCATTGGGGTCAATATCGACATTTTGGTCATCCTCCAGCGGAATTAAGTCCATACCGCAAATGGGGCAGTCTCCCGGCTCGTTTTGACGTATCTGTGGGTGCATGGAGCAAGTCCAAACAGTCACGTTGTTTATTTCCGTTTTAAAATGCTCATGGTCATCGTGAGAATCACTTTTGTTTCCTCCAAACATTAACCATCCTGCCAACAATCCAACAACAAGCGTTGCTGCGGCAATTATTATTGTTTTTTTATCTATTGTTTTCATTTTAATACGATTTAGATGTTATGTAATTGATTTTCTCAACGGCAATATGGTATTGAACCAAAGCGGTTGCGCTCATCTTCTGATATTTCAGCAATTGTTGCTGCATGCGTAGTACCTCTTCAAACTCTTTCCCGGAATTTCCATAGGAAGTAAATAGCAGATTTAATGATTGTTGCGATGTTTGTATTTGTTGTTGGTAAAGTGATATTAACTGCAACTGTTGTTGAACCTGAAACCAAACCATTTCATATTCAGAAAAGAGAGTGTTTGTAACTTCCTGCTTTTGAAGTGTGTAACTTTCCTGTAGTAGCTGAGCTTCTTTCACCGATGCGTTGTATTTAGCCCGAAAGATTGGAATACTGATGCTTACCATTGGCATCAGAACATTTTTGCCATTATCAGGCATAGAAATATCGGTACGTTCGCCCACCAATACATAATCCAAACCGACACCCAATTTTGGTAATCCTTGCTTTTGTGCAACAATCTCTGCGGCTTGGCTTGCCTGTAATTTTAAATCCAGTGCTTTTAATTTTGGATTGGCTGCAATCAGTGAATCTTTTCTATAATAATCTGAGAGATTCTCGGATTTCAAAGTATCGCTAAACTGAACCATTTCAGTTTCAGAACGATTTAAAAGCTTGTTGAAAGTAGTCAGCAATGGTTTTTCTTTATCTCTCAGAATACTAAGATTGGTTTGTGCATCTTTCAGCATAATATCCACACGCAGAACATCTACCATTGTCCCTGTTCCATTCTTAAACTTCTGATTCGCAATGGTTTTATAAGATTCCAATATGCTGATATTTTCCAGTTCAATGCGAACAAAATCTTTTAATTCGTACAAGGGATAGTAAGTAGAAGCCACCTGAAAATAAAGATTATTACGGGCATCAATAAAGTTTTGAAACTTTGCTTCGGCCATTAAGGCAGCTACATTGCCTTGTGCTTTTAAAGTACCAAACCACGGGAACATTTGTGTTAGCGAGAACTTTGCCTGTTGAGGCCCAACCCTTGTTTCCACCGGAGAGATAAAATATCCGAAAGAAAAAGTTGGGTCGGGCAGGGTATTTACCTGCGGCACTTTCTGTAAAGCTGCTTCGTATTCTTTATAAATAGCCTGTAAACCCGGATTGTTTTCGGCAGCTATTTTAAAGTAATCGTCCAGCGTTTGTGCAAAGCTTAAGCTACTAAACAAAAGCGTTGCTATAAGTATTGCTATATATCGTATCATGATTTCGATTTTTTAAGTTTATACTCTTCACGCAAACAGTAAAGCGTGGGAACAATGTAGTAGGTAATGGCAGCCACAATCATACCGCCAAAAGCAGGGATAGCCATCGGCACCATTATATCCGCACCCCTGCCTGTTGATGTAAGCACTGGAAGCAAAGCAATGATGGTAGTTGTAGTGGTCATTACTGCAGGTCTTATTCTTCGCTCACCTGCTTCCACAACGGCTGCCCGTATTTCCTCTATTGTTTTTGTTCGGTTACGCTCAAAGCTTTGGTCGAGATAGGTTCCCATTAAAACCCCGTCATCGGTTGCCAATCCGAACAGGGCAATAAAGCCCACCCAAACGGCAACGCTTAGGTTCACGGTATTCATCTGAAAAAGCTCACGGATGTTTGTCCCAAAAACGGTAAAATCGGCAAACCAGCCTTGCCCATAAAGCCAGAGCATAATAAAACCGCCACTGAATGCCATAGCCACTCCGGTAAAAATCATGAGTGAAGTTGTTACAGATTTGAATTGAAAATAGAGTATAAGGAAGATGATTATAAACACCAGCGGAACAATAATGCTCAAACGTTTTTCGGCACGCACCTGATTTTCATAACTTCCTGAAAATTTGTAATTCACACCATTTGGAACAATTAATTCTCCTGCATCAATTTTTTGCTGAATCATTTCCTGTGCATCGTTTACAACATCTACTTCAGCAAAACCTTCCTTTTTATCAAACAGCACATAACCTACAAGAAAGGTATTCTCACTTTTAATGGCTTGTGGTCCACGCACATACTCCATATCAACTAACTGATTAAGTGGAATTTGAGCCCCCGTGGGTGTTGGAATAAGAATTTTTCCAAGCGATTCCGGGTCGTCCCTGAGCTCTCTCGGATAACGGACTCGTATGGGAAAACGCTCACGTCCTTCAACCGTTGACGATACTTTCATGCCCCCGATTGCTGTTTCAATGCTTTGCTGCACATCTTCCACATTCAATCCATAACGTGAAATTTCATCACGGTTGATGTTCAGGTGGATGTAAGGCTTCCCTACAATACGGTCGGCAAAGGCTGCTTCGGCTTTCACTGAGTGTACTTGTTTTAGAATACCTTCCAGTTTCAAACCAAACTCTTCGATGGTTTGAAGGTCAGGACCATAAACTTTGATGCCCATGGGTGCTCTCATTCCTGTTTGCAACATGACCAATCGGGTTTCGATGGGTTGCAATTTCGGGGCAGAAGTAACGCCCGGTATTTTAGTAACCGCAACAATTTCTTTCCAAATATCATCGGACGATTTTATGTGTTTGCGCCAGTTTCTGAAATAGTTTCCCTTATCATCCGGCACAAGTTCGTCTGACGAAATGTTTTTAGTCAGCAATTCGTCATTGCTATATACTTCCCCATTCTTCAATACAAAGCGACCATCGCTGTCAGTTTTAAAGCGTTTACGATGCCCTTTGTCATTGAGTGCATATTCCGACTTGTAATTGATAACATTTTCGTACATCGAAACAGGTGCTGGGTCAAGTGCTGATTCTACCCTGCCTAATTTACCCACACTAAGCTCCACTTCTGGTATGTTTGTCAACAGCATATCTAACTGTCCAACAACTTTTCTGTTGTATTCAACTCCTGAGTGCGGCATTGAGGTGGGCATAAGCAAAAAACTGCCTTCATCCAAGGAGGGCATAAATTCTTTACCTACTCCGGGAAAAGTATGTGCAAGTCCCGACCATACTGATGTTGTGCGGATGTTCCAGCCAATTTTATCAGCACCATTGGCTACAAAACCAAAAACACTTGTAAAGCCTATCCAGATATTTACAGCGAGTAATATCAAAAAAGCAGGAATCAATAAAAACTTGGTTTTATTATTTAACACCCAAGTCAGAATTCTTTTGTAGGAGTATTGTAAAAGGGTAAATGCGCCCAAAATGACACCAACAAGCAACGCAACAAAAATAAAGTTGAGTGCTACACTTTTTCCTGCTCCAAGTGGTAACCAATATTTTGCCAGAAGCCATATTACTCCAATAACCACCAAAACCAATTCGATATTTCCTAAAACTGTTTGTAGGAATGGTTTTTTAAACCATCTTGTTTTTGCAATAAGCGGTTTAAGGAATGGCATACTGCCAAATAAAATCAGAAATACGCCGGCCCATGTAACACCTCCAATTAATCCGGCAATACCAGCCATACTAAGAAAAATATTCACCCATTTATTGTGACGCGGATTCTTTATTTTAAAACCAAAAAACCAGTGTGCCAGTGTGGGTAAAATGATAAGTGAAACGATAAGTGCAGCCACCAATGCAAAGGTTTTGGTAAAGGCCAACGGGCCGAACAATTTACCTTCGGCTGCCTGCATGGTAAATACAGGAATAAAACTTACGATGGTGGTTGAAACAGCTGTCAGAATAGCCGAACTCACTTCTGCCGAACCATTGTAAATAGTGGTAATTAATTTTTGTCCGGGCGGAGCTTCATCCACATGCTTGACGATGTTCTCCGAGAGGATGATTCCCAAATCGACCATAGTGCCAATGGCAATGGCAATCCCAGATAATGCTACTATATTGGCATCGACTCCAAAATAACGCATGGCGATAAAAACCATGAGTACTGCAATGGGCAATAAGCTTGATATTAAAAAAGATGCCCTCAGGTTATAAATCATTACGATGATGACCAGTATAGTTATGAGAATTTGAAGTGAAAGGGCTTCTTCTAATGTGCCAAGTGTCTCATAAATCAATTCCGAGCGGTCGTAAAATGGAACAATGGTCAATTGGCTTTCGACTCCATGAGCCAAAATCTTTTTCGGTAAACCGGTTGAAATCTCCGTAATTTTTTCTTTTACATTGTTAATCACCTGCAATGGATTAGCTCCATACCGTGCTACCACCACACCACCTACTACTTCTGCACCGTCTTTATCGAGTGCACCCCTTCGTGTTGCAGGACCAAGTGTTACTACACCTATGTCTTTAATCCGAATAGGAACGTTTTCCTGAACAGCCACTACGGCTTTCTCAATATCTTCGGTCTTTTTAACATATCCTAAACCACGCACAAGATATTCAGCCTGATTTATCTCGATGGTTTTAGCCCCCACATCGCGATTCGATTTCTGCACAGCCTGCATCACCTTGTGTAAAGGAATATTGTAGGCTTTCAATGCATCTGGATTTACATCTATTTGGTATTCTTGCACATACCCACCAATGGATGCTACTTCCGATACCCCTTCGGTTGCATTCAGTCCATATTTTACATAAAAATCCTGAACGGTGCGTATTTCGTGCAAATCCCAGCCGCCGGTCGGGTTTCCATCCTTATCACGCCCTTCGAGCGTGTACCAGTAAACCTGCCCCAAAGCAGTTGCATCGGGGCCCAATGTGGGTTGCACTCCATCGGGCAATAGCCCGGAAGGAAGCGAACTTAACTTTTCCAATATTCGTGAGCGTGACCAGTAAAATTCTATATCTTCATCAAAAATGATGTAGATACTGGAAAAACCAAAAATAGATGAACTACGAATGGTTTTTACTCCGGGAATACCCAAAAGATAGGTTGTTAACGGATAGGATATCTGGTCTTCAATATCTTGTGGAGACCGTCCGTTCCATGGAGTAAAGACTATCTGTTGATTTTCGCCAATATCGGGTATGGCATCCACCGGAACAGGGTCTGATGGCAATCCACCCACTTGCCAGCCAAAGGGAGCGGTAACAATGCCCCATGCGACAAATCCGGTAAGAACAAGTACTGTTACCAACTTGTTCTCTAAGAAATATTTGATTATTTTATTTAGCATGATACAATGATTTTAACATGAAAAATTAACTTTTAACGCAATATACGTCAACCACACTACAAATTGTAATATGGAATCAATAGTTCATGTGAGAATCAAATCAGGAAAGTTTGAAAAAGCACCGGAATGTCTTTTTCAAGAGGTGGGGAAATGTATTCAGTATATACCGGATGCGATGACTTTGGAAATAAATCCAAGTTCAAGGTGGTATAAATAAATGCTACGGCAAACTCAACATTAGAAGCTATTTTAGTTGCATCCTGAATAAAATCTTCTGTTGGTTGAATGGTTTGGTATTGGTTTTCGCAGCATGGCGTTTTTTCAAAACTGGTTTTGTGTTTATTTGAATTTTCAGAATCTTTGCAGGATTCTTCCCTATCCATCATTCCACAGCCTAAATGTGTTTCTCCCAATATAATCTTCGATTCTACAGCTTCACCACCACAAAAATGGATTCCTATGGTCAGGTAAGAATTACCTACCAAAAGGATAAGTGATAGTAATATGGAAAAAATCTGTTTCATCATAAGCTTAAACGCAAAAGTACAAAAAATGTTTTCATTCACTTTTCATTTTGTCGTATATGTTTTTAATCCTGACATGAATATTGAAAATTATTTAATTGAAAGGGCTAAGTTCTAATAATTACAGCAT
>DJVY01000236.1 GCA_002440885.1 Bacteroidales bacterium UBA6244 | reverse complement strand
TCATCGCCAAAAAGCACATGATCGTGAGTGCACGAGCAACACTCAGGTATCTACACGTTGAACCTCATGAGCTTGCCTGGTTATGTATGCCAGCCAGGTACATTGCAGGTAAAATGATGATTGTCAGGGCGATTGTCGGCGATTTAGATTTAGTCATTACCAAACCGCAATCAACTCCACAAGTACCATCCGCTGGAACAATCGGAATCGCAGCCATGGTTCCTGTTCAGGTTTACAATTTGCTGCATGCCTCCAAATTAAACAAAACCATAATCGAGCAAACGATTCAGAACCTGATAATTGGAGGGTCATTTATACACCAAAATCTTGAAAACGAGTTAGCTGCCTTCAAGATGACAAAGGTTTGGCATACTTACGGCATGACAGAAACCTTAAGCCATATCGCCTTACGGCAGATAAACGCTGAACCGACCGAAACACATTTTACACCACTACCCGGGGTCACGCTAAGTAACGATTCAAACAATTGCTTGGTAATCGATTACCCGAAACTGGGGCTAGACCGACTACATACCAACGACATCGTGGTAATAGAGCCTGACGGAAAATTTTACGTGAAAGGAAGAATCGATTATGTACTTAACATCAAAGGAATTAAAATAAACCCAGAAGAAATTGAAAAAAAGATTGAAACCGTATTACCATACAGTTGTTGCGTAACCAGTCGTCCGGACGAAGTGTCAGGTGAATCGCTGATCCTGTGTATTGAAGGGGAACCTCAGTTAGTAACATCCATTTGCTCCATATGGGATTCAATAGTCCGGGTACTTCAAAAACACGAGATTCCAGCCGAAATCACATTTTTTCAGCCTTTTTCACGCAACGAAAATGGTAAATTAGATCGTGTCGATATTAAAAATAAAATACTTACCTTTACCACAAGTTAAAGCTTATATGCACCATTTAAATAAAGTCAAATTTATGTTAATAATGAATTAACGAATTAGTTGCTGCATTTAAAAAAATGGTGTTAAATTTGAAAACTAATAATTGTACTCATCATGAGCTCTGGTAAAACATATAATTTCAGCGAGAAAGTGATTCTTATTGTGGAAGATACGGAAACAAGTAATCGCTTTTATAATGCCGCACTCAGCCGAACAAATGCCACACTACTTTGGGCGCTAAACGGTGACGAAGCATTAAAAAGAGTTGCAGAACACTCCAGCATCGATGCCATTTTGCTTGATTTGAACCTGCCCGGGATGAGCGGATTTGAGGTACTAAAAACCATTAGAATCACCAATAAGGAAGTGCCTATTATCGTCCAAACAGCTTATGTTCTTTCAGGCGAAGAAGCCACCTGTTACGAACTGGGGGCTACCGACTTCATCTCAAAACCCATCATGCTCGATCATTTGCTGGGTACACTGAACAAATATTTATTGGGCAACTAAATCTTTTCTACAATCAATCTGGCCTCTTCCAGAGTTTTTTCAATTTGCCGATCCGACTTGTTTAATATGTTGAGTACTGTAGGGTCGTGTAGTATATTCCTGCAGAGAATGATATCTTCATCTATCAACTTGGTTTTTTCTGCTTTTGTAAGCGATTGCAGTACGGTTATCGGGTGAAATCCGGCTCTGTCAATCCAATCGCGTAAACTCATGTTAATGGGGTAATCCCACGATATCATTTTTAATCCGGAGCAAAGACCATATTGGAGGGCATCGACTGTAAACCTTGTGTTGGTAACAATCCAACCCTCGTAAGTCATCTGTGAATCTGTACTTTGCTGTTTCCAGGCCTGGCGCATGTCCACAAATCTCGATTGGATATAAAGTGCAACTTTTACATCACTTTTCCGGCGTATGTCATTATGAAACTTGCATTCTGCCATTATCCTGCTTTTGTCCTTTTCAGCCACCACATCCAATTCATGATCAACACATGCCCCCTTGTCCACAATGCCTACCTGAACCTTATAACCTTCCGACTTAAACAGCTCTCCAACTAACTGCTCAAAAGGATGGCCTGTTGGACCAAGCTCCATGATTGCCTTTTTAAGCCGATACCTTCCTGCGGTCTTCGACGACTGTGAGCGCAAATGTGCATAAGCCATTTTATAAAGCGCATGGGTGCTCATTCCGTCAACAAATTGATTATGAATATAATTTGCAATCCGCTCAATCTCTTCCTCTGTTGCACCCACCCGTCTCAAGGATGATTTCAATTTGCTTTCATCAAACGCTGTAATTTCTCCATTCCTTTTGGTTACACTTTTCATGTTGATGTAGTTTTAGCATGTGAAGATACAAAAAAAAGCCCAAACCAAAACTGGCCGGGCTTCCAAAAAAAATGAACAATTACAGCTATGTTTTAATACAATAAGTGATCGCTATTTGATGATACTAAAGTACACACAAAATAATGGATTTCAGCAAACTGCATCACAAAATCAATGAAAAAACCAAACAACTCGCTCTGCTCAACCCGCAGACCTTGTTTTAAAACGATTGCACAATACAAATGAAACCCTCAGAGACTTCAGTGTTTGCGCTAGTTTTTTATAAACTTATTGGCAATAACTTCACCACCAGCAAGATTTATGCGGAGGATATACAGCCCTGAAGGCAGATTTTCGGTCTTTACCTGTACCTGTCGTTGCGAAGCAACTGGCAAATTGGTAACAACCTTGCCATACACATCAAAAATGGAAACCTCCATAATCGCTTCTTCCGAGTCTATCATGACATTATCCTTCACCGGATTAGGATACAGGTTGAGCATGCTTTGGCTATAGTTCTCATTTACATCCAGATAAGTACCCTGATGCAATTTTTTCGAGGTATAAATATGAAACTCACCATGTTGAAGCGTAATGGGCTCATTTACATCGGTAACAACCAATGAATCGCTGCTAAAGAAGTCGTACCATACCCCGCTATGTTGAAATGCTGGATTTATATCACCAGTCTCAAGATCGAAATTCCCAACGATAGTTACATTCATGTCGCTGTGATTCAGGTGAATAGATTTCAAGTAGTTGTCGCCTCCATTTATTTCAAAATCGGTGGTACTAAAGGCTGGTTCATTTTTCTTTACATCTATTAGTGCTTTAAAAACATTGTGGACTCTAAGACGTTTGGCATCGTTGTAGTACGACCATTTAACAGGTTTTGGGCTCAAGCGGCAGTCATCGCTAATGGTACCATTTTCACATGTGTTGATAGAATAATCATACCCTAACTCACCAAATTGCCAGATCATTTTTGGGCCGGGGATGGTAAAAAAGAAAGCAGCCGCAGCCTCTACCCTACTTAAACCGATAGCCAGATCTTTGGTAGAGTAAGTGCCCGAACTGGCTCCATAAGTCAGGTTTTTGTACATAACACGTTCCTCGTCATGACTTTCCATGTATCCCACTACATGAGGTTTCGACCAACCTCTGTTCTTATACGAAATCCATCCGATATCGCTATCGTTGCTATAACCCATGGTGTTTTGTGCGTAAGCCCAGTTCAGGTTTCCCCAGAGCAGCATACCATAATCAGCCAGCACTTTTTCTTCAGAATTGTCGGTCAGATGCTCCAAAATAACCAAGGCGTCTTCCTTCGTGTTCCATATCTCATTGGCCATCCGTTTCAGAATGTCGATACGAGACTGGTCGTAAGCCCATCCGTCGCCGGGTTTATTGGTAAACCCTTTGGTGAAATCGAATCTAAAACCATCAATTTTATACTCTTCAATCCAATATTTGTTTACCCTGTCAACAAAATCTTTCGTAGCCTGACTTTCATGATTAAAGTCACTTCCCCAGTAATAAATTGGATTTGGCGAGGTTTGGTTAAACCATGGATTATTGGCGGCGGGGCGGTTGTTTTCACCATCCCAGTACATCATAGCCAACGGGCAGGTTCCGTATGCATGATTTAACACCATATCCATTACCACCGCAATGCCGCGTTTATGACACTCATCCACAAGGGATTTAAACACATTCTTTGGACCATAAAATTTCTCAACGGCAAAGTAGTAATTTGGGTTATACCCCCAGCCGATGTTTCCTTCGAACTCGCTCACCGGCATGAATTCAATAGCCGTAACGCCCAGATTGGCCAGGTAGTCGAGGGTATCAATTACACTTTGGTAAGTGCGCTGTGTGGTAAAGTCGCGTACCAGCAACTCGTAAACTATCAGTTTTTCAGGATCAGGTGTTTCAAAGTTTTCAACCTCCCACTCGTAGGGCTGTTGTCCGGTTTGAAATACCGTGGCAATGCCAGTTGTTTTTCCGGTGGGATAAGGAATAAGGTTCGGGTAAGAAGAGGCGGGTATCTGATGATCATACCAAGGGTCGCTAACCTGATCGGCATAGATATCACCCACACGGATAGAGCCATCGATCAGGTATTGAAAAATGTATTGCCTGCCTTCTTCCAACCCACTAATTTCTATCCAAAACCGCAGGCCGTCAGGTGTTATTTTCATTTCATAAGCTTCTTCAAGCTCCCAGTCGCTAAAGTCACCAATGGCGAAGATATACTCTTTTTCAGGAGCATACAGACTTAACGCCACAGTATTGCCATCGATATAATTAATGCCATCCACTAAACCATCGGGTCTTTGTTCAACAACAGCAGGCTTGCGAACATAAACATACAGGCTGTCAGCGGCCGTCTCCGTGGCATTAACCGCAACCACCTTTACCCAATGTTTTCCATAGGTATCAGCCTGAAAAGCGGCAAAAAAAGAAGCACCGGTATTGGCATAAATCCTGTTGTTGTCTAAATATACAAAGGTAGAATCAGCCTCACTGCTACTTCCGGAGACTTCAATTTGATCGTTGAGCTCAACTACCAATGGTCTTTCAGATGGCAGGGTGATCAGCACATTGAGGCCACCCTCGCTCACATCGTAAAAGATGTCGCTTCCATCTTCGTTTTTGCCTGTCGCAGACCCATCGGTATTTCGAAAAACGAAAGCCAACTTTAAAATTGTTTCTCCCGAAGGAACTCCGTAATAATCACGTATGTTAGGTCCGATATTCAATTGCCACAGATCCTCCCCAACAGGAGACAATTTACATTCCGGCAAATTGGTCGTCCAGCCGGCCTTTACATATTTCCAATCGGATGGCGATGTGCTCAGGTTAGTAATCACACCTGTATGGGCATAAACATCGCTTGAAGTTCCGGCAAGTCCCCCACTGCCTAGTTGGGCATTAAAAATTACGATAATTTCGTCCTGATCGGTTGGAAAAGGAGGCGTAACCGTAATAACCTGAGCTCTTAAAAAAGGGGAGAAAGAAAACACAAGAGCAAAAAGAAGCACAAACTTTTTCATAAGTATAATTGTTAGAGATATAGCAGCTTTCAGCAAACCTTCTTTTTGGTCACATAACTGTATACCGGAATTTTTTAATTGTTACAAAACTACGAATAACTGCACCACATAAGCGATCATATACAAATTTTCGCCAAAAAATACAATGCTTACCAGTATAATTATCTTATTGTCACTATGCAATCGTTTGAAGCCAGAATCCTTTTATAAGCAAACAAGTATTCGACAGAACATACCTTAGATGCCAAACCACGATAAAAATGTTTACGGGAGTTTTGAATTACTACAATCATGGACAGAATTAAGAATACAATT
>DJVY01000055.1 GCA_002440885.1 Bacteroidales bacterium UBA6244 | reverse complement strand
AACTCTGAAAAGTTCAGTCCGCTTTCTTCAAGTGTTTTAATAACAGATCGTTTAGTGGGGAAGTCATTTTTAGTCCCAAACCCGCCGATTAGCACATGGTTTTGACCCAGCCAACGGATCGTGCCCCTACAACCAGACTCCTCGCCTACGCAAGGAATTATTATAACTTTTTCAACTTCAAACAATTCGGAAAGCTGTCCGGTTAGCCGGTCGAAGGTGTAGCGCAGTTTGTTTTCTTCCGACACATTGCCTGTAAGTATAACAAAATTTTCACCCTTTATCACCTGACTGCCATCGAGTACAATATCTGATTTTATGGCTTTCCTCCCCATCAACTCACACACCTTATCAGCATAGGTTTTTAGCGTTCCGCTCACGTGCCTGTATTCCGGATCGTAACTAAAGTCCACAAACTTATCGCCGGAAACCTGCACAGGCATGTAGTCGCGACACCAGATGTCGTTGGTTTCTATGAGATAGTCGTGGGCCATGCTGTGTATGTGCAACAGGGCAACAAGCTGTTTATGAAAGGATTGATATTCCGGTTTTTGGCGTAACAGTTCAGAAAACCACACAAAATTGGTTTGGTCGTCGGTAATCATGGCTATTGATTTGATGTTAAAAATACTGACAAACCAAATAGAACAGACAATTCACCTGACTTTTTTTGACGGATTTACTTCGGTGTAGGATATCAGCAACGAAAGTTTTATCTCAAAAGTCGTTTCTGAATAAGCCAGTCTGTCTTTAAAATCCAGTCATGAACTAACGCAAGGTAAATTTCACGGGGAGGTTATAGGAAACCCTCACCGGTTTGCCCATTTGCATCCCGGGAGTCCACTTGGGTAATGAATTCACAACCCGCAAGGCCTCTTCATCACAGCCCCCACCGATACTCCGCAAAAGTTCTGCGTTACTTACCGAGCCATCGCGCTCGATGATAAACCGGACAAATACTGTTCCTTGAATGCCCACTTCTTTTGCCACTTGCGGATATTTGATGTTATCACCGATAAAGCGATAAAGCGCACTCAATCCTCCCGGAAATACAGGCATGTCCTCAACGACTATAAAAGGGGTATCGTCTATTACTTCGGGTTCATCTAACGGAATGACCGGAATCGTTGGACTCGCCGTTTGCTGATTGGCGGTAACATCAATGGTGGGCACATCGGGCGTATCTGCAAGATCCTTAACAACATTGATACTTGGTGTAGGAATAGGAATAACAGGTAACGGTTTTTTCTCGTGAACCGTAATGGGAATGGTTTCTTCGATGGTATTGTCCATTTTGCGGAAAAGGTCAGTAAAGGACAATTCGCTGTAACTTTTGTATTCAAAAGCCATTAAAACAGCTACAAGGGTGATGATCAGTCCCAGTTGAAAAAACAAGGTTTTGTTACCTTCCAGTTGGTCATTTTTTGATTTTTTTGCTTCCATCTTCGTATTTGTTGGTTAATAATTTGGAATCGGCTTTGTGGCCCTTTCCGTTAATTATCTTATACTTAGTGTAAGCGTTTAATCATCTGAAGGTATTAATGAACACTACTGAAGGTTTTTCTCTTTCTATCTCACCTTCTACAAAAATAACGCACCTGACCAGCGGATTATTGTGGCTGGCTGGCATTAACTAAAAAAAACACATACTTGTACCCTGATTAATTCAAGGATTGAAAGCGTTGTTCACTGATAAAGAATAAAGAATTGCTCAGGCAGTCAGCTGCATGAAGAAATCTACAAACAAATTCCCTACTTATTGCACCACGATTTTCCGAACGGTTTTCAGTTCATCCGATAACAAAAACAACTGATAGACACCCGGTTGCAATTTTTGAGCCGGATAAACCAAGTTGGTCTGCGTAATGCTATTCAGTTCTTTTTTCCAAATCTGACGTCCGGCCATATCCAGCATATAAAGTTGAATATCTGTCGATTCGGCCAAACTCAGTCGGATGGCAAATCTACCCGTGTTGGGATTTGGAAAGACCTCAAAATTGAGCAACATCGGCCGTTCTTCAACCGAAGTGGCATTGGATACAATCACTGTATTTTCGGACAATTCGCCGGCTGCACAGTCGTTTACACCCTGATAGCCAATGGTAGCCTGGCCTGAAAAAACCGGATTCCAGTTAACTGTGGCATTTTGAGCTGAAAACACAATTTCGCCGGCCAGTTCAGGCGACAAGGTCCAAAGATAATCAGTAGCATATTCCGAAGTTTCGCCAACCAAATCGGTGGAAGGTGTAGCAACCGTATAAACCGTATCAAACTCCATCGCGAAGGAGGCGGGCTGCGGGGCTGGTAGCACATTGCATACTACCTGGTCGTATAGCTGTTGTCCGCTCAACCCTGTAGAAGTTAAGGTTAATGTAAATTCACCAGAGCTAAAGTCCTCATCCGACGGGGTATACTGCGTTTCCAGCTGTTGGGGATCATCAAAAACGCCTGAACCACTTGTAGTCCAGACAAGCGTTTCGAAGTTAGTGGCTGTTCCATTCATTTGAACGGGTTGTGCATCACACACTTCCCGATCAAATCCGGCCCAAACTGTAGCATAATCGAGCTGTGGCAGCACAATGTTGTCCACCCAAACACGATCAGCCAATCCGTCGGAATCGCCATACTTTAAAAACATCCAGATAAAAGTATGCTTACCAGCACTCAAGGGATAGGTAACTTTTTCCCAGTCAGTTTCACCTGACCACCGGTTTTTTTCTTGTCCGTCGAGTAAAAACACCAGCATCCCCTGGCCTTCCAAAGTGGCCGTTTTGCGGTAAAAAGAAATAGAATCAGCGCTGTAGTTTTGATAAGCCAGCGTTAGCACCGACATTTGACTTGGTGCTACATCGGCAGAACCAAGAGAGAAATTTCCTTCCTGTTTTATAACCTGGTCAATCTCCCAAGGATTGTTCGGGTCGTTTACCCATTCAAATTTCAACAAATCACCGGTTTCCCAGTCTTCGACCATCACGCCAACTTTCACAAAAACCGAGTCGGAAATCCCATATAATCCTGACTGATTATTGTTTACAAAAATTATTTCATGTCCCAACGGCGTGTTTCCACTTACTTCAAAAACAAAGTGGCTTGAAAAAACAGAATCTACCAGCAGTGTTTCCGTGTTTTGTGTCTGGCTGAGCAATTGCACCCATTCACTTTCTGTTGCCAACATCGAAGCAAGTTCCGGCGCGGCAGTATGTCCCTGGTTAATAACATCGAACTGCAATGCGTAAGTTTCGCCGGCATCCACAATGCCATTGGCGTTGCCCAACACTTCAATCAACCTGAAAGTTTGTTGTTTTAGAGCAGGTGCGTTCAACGTGAGGGTAACTTCTGAATTCCATGTCGATTCATCACTTGTTGCCGTCAACACAAAAATTACTTCGTGCTGATCAGGTACATTTTCGGCCACTGCAAACGCAAATCCATTCTCTATCAACAACTCAGCGCCAGCTTCAATTGCACCATAGGCTTCGGTAGCATCGGTAATCTGTATATAAGAATCTTCACAGGTTAGTTCAACTACTACATTCGCGGCCACTTCAGTTCCGACATTCTTAAGGGCAGCCGAAAGACTTCCATTTTCGCTGAAACAGATAAATCCGTTTCCATTTTGGTTAAGGATATTACTTTGTGTATTAATCAGATAAGGTCCACTTGGAGGAACGCAGAGCAGCTGTTCGTGGTAACGGTAATAATTTTGTTTCGTAACAACCAAATCAACCATGGTACCGGGAAGGATAAAATCGACTGCCATTTGTTGTGGTTCTCCAGTACCCTCTGCAACAGCGAGGATTTGGCCATCGGCAGAAAGACAAATAAGCGATCCGGCATCGGCAGTAATTTCAAAAGTGGGAACACCGCTTAAAATCACGGGATCATAGCTAACAGTTAAGTCCTGGGGTACTTCGGTGTACACATTTAAAAAGGCATCCCCATGATGATGAAAGAGGTTGTAGGTAACTACCTTATTGTTGGTATTGTATGGCCAACCTGTGTAATCAAGGAAAATTTTTCCATAAACATTGGCAAAAGCCGGAAGCACACCGTGGGTTTCAGGGAAATTGCCACCGTAATCGGGCATAAATTCAGGCCACATATAATCGAAAAGACCCCAAACAAAGGCGTCGTTTACAAAAGAATAGCTCACTTCGGAAGCTCCGATAAGCCCCAAGGCACCACTCGCTTCTCCGTTAAAGGTATAGCGGTGAAATTTTTCGGTAAACACCTCGCTACCGCTGTTGTATTTTCCGGTAAGGCAATTGATAGAAAAAACAAAAGTAAGGTCGGTATTGGTCAGCCCGCTGATGCTATTTCTGTTGTAAGCAGGCTCACCCCAACCACTTTCATTTCCATGATCGCGGTGCTGCAACATAAACGCCCCCTGGTTAATGGCCTGGTTGATGTCGTTGGCATTGCCTCCCCACCAGTCGCCAAGCTCGCCGGGGGTTTCGGTAATGTAACCCAAACCGTCAGGACCGAAATAGTCCATCACCGATTCCGTGTTGGGAGCATACGACCAGGGATCGACCGAAGGATTTCCTTCATAAACCTCGTTTATACGAACAGGTTCTTTACCGAGTTCATTTTTCCAGAAACCGCCAACAGTTTCGGAGCAAATCTGAAACCATCGTTCGGTTTGCCAACCCAAAGCGGTAATGGGATGATTGTAGAAATCAGGATTGGTAGGGGGTGAAGTTTCGTAATGAATAAACTTGTTGATCATGACTTCAAGTTGCTCGGCATTTTGAGCAGTAATACGTGCAAATACGATGTCAGGCAGGTGGTCGTTGTCGATGTCGGATAGAATATTGTCTGAAGCGCAATAGTTGTCCCAAATAGGCGAAATAATAGAGTTGTTGAGGTTAGTACCGTAATCGCCTAACAGCAAAACGGCGGCAGGAGGTGTTTCCCATGTTGCATAAATGGTGTTGATATAACTTTCTAAAGCTATGGCATTTACGGCGTTTATCTCGCCCATGGTAACAACACCGGTATGAATTCCCTGCATGTTACGAAAACGGCGGATGCTATCGGCCCAGCTAACAAATTCCTGGTCGTTGGGGCTGATAATCAGGTATTCATATTCCCCTTCGCGGTAGTTACTTTTTGTTCTCTTTGAGTAATCCATGGTGGGAATTACCTCACTGTTAAACACTGAATTCTTGATGATGGGATCCCACCAACGGCTTCTCAGTCGGTTAGTGCCGTATGTTCCATCGCCACCTTCGGTAATTACCCTGATCTCGATATCGCGCAGCACCTTCAACTGGCGTGTTACGGGATTGTATTGATAAGGTGTTATGCCTAAACGCACGACTTCAATACCCCTAAGCGAAGCCTTTGCTGACAATTGAACAGGTGTGGCAGGATAAAAGGCGTTCTGACTGTAAATTGTCTGGTTTTTTGATTGGCGAAGCGGCTGATCATCTGTATCCCAAGGGATTTCAGGCGCAGGCTCTATGTCTACATTTTCAATAATTTCTTCCCTCATACTCAGGATCTCAACGCTTGTCGAAGATCCGTTTGGAATGGCCAGCAAATAGCCGTTTCCGGGAATATTGGGCGCTCCGGAAGCATTAGGCAATATTTGCGCAGGAAATATGATTTCATGCATACTTTGCCCGTTGATCTGCTTTTCCTTAACTTCAAAATCGGTAATGGAATAAACCAAATCCATCGACGAAGATTTTTGTGCCTTTAGGTGAAGCCCGGATTTGGCGTGGGAATCACCATACATGTATTTTCCCGTTTGGGCATAGGAAGTTAACAATGAAACAGTTAATGCGAACGATACAATTAACTTAAACGAGGGTAGTGATTTTTTCATACAATAGCTTTAAACCATAACTGGCCAACAAACATGTTGGCAATTAGAATCGACAAGTATAAACAATTTTATTGATTACTGACTACATCTGACCACGTGGAAGGCCAGAGGGTTGCAGACTGACATGTAAAACATTGGTTTTAAGAAGAAATTTAAAACAAAAACGTATTTGTTTTGTTTTTTACTCAATTGTGGTGTATATTTGAGGTTGTGAAAGTTAAGAAAATCGCTGAACTGATTTTTTGAATTATCACATCCCATGTACGGTCATAAATTTCAAGGAGGTAAGATGAAAAAAGTAAACAGCCCTCTTCTATTGCTCTTTATAATCCTGGTTGCAGGGTTTAAAGGAGTTAATCAGGAAGCAGAGATATTATATCAGTCACCGGTTGCCGATGCACATTACATCAATCCTGAACAAACTATTATTTTGAAACTAGCAACCGGTTTCGACCCTGAATATATTGAAAACAAGCCTTTTCGCCTTGAGGGCAGCGAATCGGGTACGGTTGATTTCTCCACACTTTTATCTGATGATTTCAAAACTTTAATCATAACACCCCAGAATGTTTTTCAATGGGGTGAGGTTGTTTGGGTGAAAATTTTGACGGGGCTTTTTACACGCGATGGGCTACCTGTTAAGCCATTGAATTTCAGGTTTTTTATTAAGCCTTCTGAAACCCTCAGCCTGTTAAAGATGTTCCGGCAACAGGAGCTGGCCACAAATCTGCCGAAAAAATCAATGCATCAAAAGGATATAAAGCCCTTTGATTTTCCTGTAAAAGAGAATAACCTGCCGGATGATTATCCAGCTCCTTCGGTAAATTTCGGAGCTAACCATACCCTGGATAACGAGTACATTTTCATGAATATGGTTTCGCGTACACATCAGGTTTACAACGATTACCTTACAATTCTGGATGATTATGGAACACCCATTTATTACCAAAAGGTTGACTTAAGCAGCCGCGATTTTCAGGTGTTATCCAGTGGTTATCTGGCGTATTCAAACAATGACTTACTGAATCCGGCAAACGAAAAGTATTATCTGCTCGACAGTTCTTATGTCATTTTCGATTCGGTTATGATGGGCAATGGGTACAACGTTGACGGACATGACATGTTGTTGCTCGGGAACGGTCATTTCCTGATGATGTCGTACGATCCACAGCTTGTTAACATGAGCTTGGTTGTGCCGGGCGGAAACCCGAGCGCTACCGTGATTGGCCTTGTTATCCAAGAGGTTGACCTGGACAGACAGGTTTATTTCCAGTGGCGAAGCTGGGATCATTTTCAAATTACAGATGCTACCTACGACATCGATCTAACTGCCGCCGTAATTGATTACGTTCATGCCAACGCGTTGGAGCTGGATGTGGATGGGAATATTCTGGTGTCGTGCCGGCATCTGGACGAAATCACAAAAATCGATTTCCAATCCGGCGCTGTCATTTGGCGGTTTGGAAAGAACAGCGAGAACAATATGTTTAGCATAGCCAATGACGAGATGGGGTTTTCGCACCAACACGACATCCGCCGGTTAACCAATAATTATTACACTGTTTTCGACAATGGCAACAACCACAATCCGCCGGTAAGCAGGGCACTTAAGTACCAGCTTGATGAGCAAAACCTTGTTGCCACTCTCGATTGGGGTTATCAGCGCGAAGATTTGTATGCTCCGGCTACAGGTAGTTTCCGTCAACTGAGTAACGGGAAAAAGCTGATTGGCTGGGGAACTCATTTTCCATTGAACATCACCGAGTTAAACAGCGACAATACCCTTTCATTCGATCTGTTTTTACCCGACGGTGTGGCCAGTTACAGGGCTTTGAAATTCCCCTGGCGAACCAACCTTTTCACCACATTCCGAGAGCTCTCTTTCGGGAATTTCGCAGGATACAGTTCGCCAAAAGAAAACTACCTGTATGTGCATAACCAGTCAGCTGATACCGTAAAAATCACCAGTGTTCATCACCATTTGGATGAATATGAACTGATTACAGAATTGCCTTTTAAAATTAACCCCGGAGAAAGTGGTGTAATGAAAATAAAGTTTTTACCCGGCCACAACGGAGTATTCAACGACAGGTTTACCCTGAATTGCGATAATGAAAACAATACCCGGCGCATAGCCCGACAACTTGACTTATTGGGTGTTTTCGACGACAATATTCCTACCGTTTTCATCGATCCCGACCAAGGTTCGGTGGATGTCGATCCGGCCACACTCATCCAGATTATTTTTGACGAACCTGTTAGAAAAGTCGGAGGTGATGAAATTCTTACTTCCTCTATTCCCGATCTGGTCAATTTCAGACAGGAGAATTTTTTAGGTGAATCGATTGGTTTTGAAGGCATGATAAACGAAGAAAAAACATTAATCACCCTAATTCCGAATCAACTTCTCGATGAAAACCAGCAATATTTTGTCAGGCTAAAAGATGACAGGATTGAAGATTATGATGGAAATAAAATTGAAAATTCTGAAATAAGCTACTTTAAAACCGGAACTGTTACCACCTCGACAAATCAAAGTTTCACTGAAATGGAGGTTGTGCCTAACCCGTTTACAGATAAAATCAGAATTGAAACTACTGCAGACGAAACAATAATGTGTCAGATTTTCGATATCACAGGTCATTGCTGGACAACCGTTTATCTGACCAAACAGATTACTGAGATTATCACACACCATTTTCCGAAAGGAATTTTTTTGGTACGCACCACTACCAAAAACGCACAGCAAACGCGCAAAATTGTTAAATACTAAACCAGATCATGTCGTGAAACATATCATGACTTTCAGTAACAAAAACAACCACTAACCATGAAAGCATTTTCCAAAGGCTTAAAACAGTATTTTAAAAAACGCGATACCGCAATCAATGGTTTGATCTTATGCGAATGTAAATATACCCCATTGGATCTTGAAAACGCAGGATATGTTAACATCGAGAGCCAATATTTCGATGAAGATGGAGATGAGTACGAATTTCACATTTTCAAAAATTCAACCGACACCGTGGTAGTCACCCAGGTTTATGTGGATAAAGAGGGTGGTTTATATTACCAATCGATGTTTACCAAAGACGGAAAAAAACCATGAAATAAATCAAGCATAATCAATTGATTGGATTTTTTTTTTGCGAAAGGGCAACGAATCCGCCAAAAAACCCTACTTTTACGGGACATTAATAAATGTGATTTTTTGATGAATTAATTAAAAGCTCTGTTATGAAAAAATTTTTGGTAATTATTGGTTTAATTCTGGCCTGTTCTGTTGCTATCCCAACCTCAGCTCAAAGCGAAAAGCAGATTAAAAAGGAACTCAAAGGCAAAGCCATAAAAGAGGCGCGCAAAGAAGCAAAAAAACTTGCGAAAGAGGGATTTACTGTTGCGCCGGGTCAACTCCCTATGGACAAACAAATTGAAAGCGTTTGGATGAAACGTTACGAAACCGATGACGAAGGTCGTCCTGCTTATTTTATGGCCGATGCACGGGCTGTTGGTGAAACACATTCGGCCGCAAAATTACAGGCTTACGAAGTGGCTAAAATCAATCTGGCCGGTCAAATTGGTGTTGAAGTAGCCGGTTTGGTCGAAACCACCCTGGCAAATGCGCAACTGAATGCAGAAGATGCTGCTTCCGTTACCGAAACCGTTGCTACTTTTAAATCAATCGTCGGCTCAAAAATGGGACGCACGCTGACCTTGTTCGAGGCCTCGCGTGTGATAGATAAAAACACAGAAGTCACGGTTACGCTTGGTTACAACTACCAAACCGCTATCGATATGGCCAAGAACGTGCTACGCGAAGAAATGAAAGCCAAAGCGAAAGTAAATGCCGAGCAGCTCGACAAGATTCTCGACTTCTAACAACCCCTTCATGCGATGAAAGGAAAAACAGGACGCTTTTTAGGTCTGCTTTTTTCGGTCGTGTTGAGCTTCTCTGCTTATAGCCAGACTTTTGAGGAGTTTAAAACACAGATACGTGAAGAGTACACTTCATTTGAAAAGGAAACGCAACAAAAGTTTAACGACTTTGTGGCGAAAATAGATGCCGAATTTGCTGATCACCTCACCCGGCATTTTGGGGAATACACCCCGGAAACGCTTGAAAAAGAGCAAGAAACGCCAAAACCTGAGGTGTTGCCGGAAGCACCTGAAGAGGTGGTTATGGAAGGTTCTTCACTGGCATATTTTCCTCCGGTTAAGCAATTGGCCATTCGTCAGGGTACGCTTTTGCCGGGGGTAAAAAAGTCGGAAGCTGTTGATTTTGAAACGGATTCTACTGATGTGGATTTGCTGGCCTGGTCGATGTATTTTAAATCGGACAAAACCATTGGCCAAATAAAGCTAGGGGAGCTTACTCCCGAAAACATCGGCCGGTACTGGTTAAAAATGAGCGAAACCAATTACAACCATCTTCTGGCTCAGTTTTCTGAAGTAAAAGACCTGCTTAACGCTAACGATTGGGCTTATTATCAACTGGTTAAAAACTTCAGCGAAGCGCTGTTGCCAAACCAACATAACGACCAGGTGATGTTGCAGTGGGTGCTTATGAACCGCAGCCGTTACAAGGCCAAAATTGGATATCACAACGATAAAGCCGTGCTGTTGTTACCGTCGCTATTCACTATTTACGGACATGATTTTGTCTCTTTTGGTTCACTCAACTATTATGCTCTCAACGAAAAGCCTTCCGGAAAGTCAATAAACACCTATGATTTTGATTTCCCCGAAGCTGATATCATCCTCGATCTGCGTATTACCAAACCCTTTAACACCGATATCCAACCCCGAACCCGCCAGTTCAGCTTTGCTTGGGACGGGCAGCGCCATTTCGTGAAATTAAGCTACGATCAGGTGATGATGGATTTCTACAGCACAGTACCCCAATGCGATGTGTCGGTTTACCTGAATTCGGTGTGCAGCGAACTGACTAAAAATACTGTGGAAAACCAGTTTTCAACCCTGCTTGCCGGAAAATCACCCACCGAAGCCGCGGGCATGCTGTTGAGCTTTGTACAACAAGCTTTTGACTACAAAACAGATCAGGAGGTTTTTCAACAAGAACATTACTTTTTCGCCGATGAGTTGTTGCACTATCCTTATGCCGATTGCGAAGACCGATCGATATTGTATGCCTACCTGGTGAAAACCTTGCTCAAGCTCGACGTAATAGCCTTGGGTTTTCCGGGGCATATGGCCACAGCTGTTCACTTTGATGAAAAACCTGAGGGCGACTTTTTTAGCTGGCAAAATAACGACTATGTGGTGGCCGACCCAACTTTTGCAGGAGCACCTCTGGGCATGTTGCTTACCGAAGTTCGCGACAAAAAACCATTGCTGATTCTTGTCGATAACCCGGGAGCCATGTCGGAACGGGCAGCCTTGCTTTGGTTTGCAGTGAATAAAGGTGGTGGTTTTCAGGGTGATAAACTTACCGATGTGGTTTTCGATGCAGAAGACAACGCCTACATCGGTGGGTATTTTGTGGGCGAAGCTACCTTCGGAAACGAAAAAATCGTTGGGAATGGAAATAACCGTGATGGATTTGTGGCCAGGTTTAACAACCGTCATCAGCTTGAGTGGGTAATTGATTTTACCGGTCCTGGGAACGACATGGTTTTTAATCTGGCTTTTTCTGCCGACAACCAGCTGCTGGCCTATGGAAGTGTAGAATCACAGCTACAGGCTCAAAATGTAAGCATCGAAGCTACTGGTGCTCCCGATGTGTTTGTGGCCAATATTTCACCCGACGGACAGCTTAACTGGATGCAGAAAGCAGGAATAGACAAACTAGACCATCATACCGATTTTATTTTTTCGGCCCGATTTAATAGTCAGGGTGAAAAAACCATGGCGCGACTCTTCAGTGAAGCCGAACAGTTTGGCTATTACGGCCTCACGCCCGAACCTGATGGTAGCGCCCTGATTACCGGCTCGTTTTATGCCACCACCGGAATGAATGTACACGACTATACGCCTTACAATACCTCAGCCGACTTTGATGCCGGCGAAGCGCTGAAAACAGTGAACGATACCCTGGTCAAACTTGATTACGAAAAAACCATCGCCGGTCTTTTTGCAGCAATGCAACTGATAAAAGCCAACACGATTCAAATAAAAGGGACTCAAATACAAAAGGTGTTTCAGGACCACAATCCGCAATTTATCGACTATGCCGGAAGTTTTTATCAGGGCTTCGGTAAAATGCAGTTCCTGAAAAACAACAGTGGAATAGTTACCATCAAAACCAATGACGGTAACTCATTGATTTTAGATAAAATAAAAATCGATAACGAAGCCCGGATAAAAGTAATCAAGTACAAAAGTGGTAATGTGGAAGTTCAGGTGTTTTCAGGAATAGATGTGGGCACTCCGGGAAACTGGCATCCAATGAATACCATAAAACTGTATAAAGATACAGGCGATTTGCTGTTCGACTTTGATGAAGACCACACCACTAAAAAACTAAACCTGAAACGCGAAATCCTGAAGAAAAATTAGGCTTATCGTGTTCATCGCAATGAAACCGTTTTGGAATTAAAATAGCTGATGCCAATGAGTTGTGAAATGAGTAAAAGCCGGTTCGTATGGATTCTCCTTTTTGCGATAATCCTGAGTTATCCGTTTTCGTTGCCGGCTCAGGAAGTGGAGGAAATGGAAGAAGAGGAAATTGTAGATCAAACCATTGAAGAGAAGCAAATTTCGCTCAGCACTTTACTCGATATGATGAGAGCGGAGGAAACCGTTATCTTCTCAAACTTTAAAATTGTTCCCACTCTTGAAGATAACAAGTTTCTGGTGGACAAGGTGTTTGACGTAGAATATCACCTGCAAGCCACAGACCAACCCGAACGCAAGGTGTTTTTTTACGATTGTGTTTTCGACATGCATTCGGCTTTGGTTTTTGGTAACTGGATGTTTAAACGACTCAACTTTGTAAATTGTACTTTTAACATGCCTTTGGTGCTCACCGATTGCGCCATCACTGGAACACATGATTTGTTGTTTGAGAACTGTTTCTTTCATAACGATTTGGTTTTAAACATGTCTGAGATAACAGGCGCAAACCTGCGTTTATCAAAAAATACGTTCGACAAGCAATTCCTGCTGGGGAAAAACCTGAACCAGCTGCACATGGATTTTTGCGTTTTTAATGCAGACAATGGTTTGTTCAGCAAAATGGACGAGGAAAAAACACACTACCAGCTGGAGGCTGCGTCGTTATTCATCGATGAAGTAACCCTGAATCATTGTCGGTTTGAGTCGCAAGGAATAAGCAACTTGTTTTCGGTAGATTTTGGCAAAACACAAATGACCAGGCTCACGATGTTTGCCAACCAAATGTCGACCATTAATTTTACCGACGCAGGAATTGAGAAGGCCCTTTTGATAGATTCTCTGAATATCTCAAACTTTATTGGTATTCAGAACTTTGATTTTCCGGAAGCCAATACCAACGTACCATGGGATAATTTAAAGGGACAAAAACTAGCCTTGTTTCAAACCGGACTCAGCGAGTTGATTGTACCCTATCAGGCCAAAACCAAAAACCAGCTGGAACAAACCCTGCTGTATAACGACCTGATAAGCATGTATAAAAAACTCAACAAACTGTATTCCGAACGCGGCGATTTACAATCGGCAAACGGGTCGTACGTCGAAATAAAAGAAATCGAAACCTCCCGTCAGGAATACATTCAGGAAGTTAATCCGAGCACCAACAACTATATCAACTTATTACTGAACAGGGTATTACTCTATTTCAGCGATTACGCTACCAATCCCGGAAAATCAGTACGCCGGGCTTGGGAGATATTGCTGCTGTTCACCTTCATTTACATGCTCTCGTATTCGGGGTGGGACGGGATGAACTATGGTTTTTACCTGACCCAGTTCAAATTGTTCGCCACCTACATCAAAGAAGACCTGGAAGTGAAACAGGTTTATGAAGAAAAGGAAGATCCGAATGCCAATTTGATGAAAGAGATAAAAGAGAATTACCTGCGCGACAGAAAAAAAGTGCCCAGAGCCATCATTCTATTTGGTGAACCTTTGCACTTTTTAGGTCGGCTTCGGCTCGTGATGGTTCCTTCGTTAATCAGATTTTTTGATTTTCAACCCAAGAAATGGGAAAATCTTAACGCGTCGGAACGCATGCTTTCCGGCCTCATCATTTTTACCATTGTAGTCATATTTGCTGTTTACGTATTGGCGGTAAAGTTTATCAATAGTTTTGTATTGAGTTTGAACAGCTTCATCGCCATTGGATTTGGCGTAATGCCCGAAAAAGGAGTGGCTATGTATGTCAGCATAATCGAAGGCATTATTGGTTGGTTTTTACTCACCATATTCACCATCACCTTGTTCAGCCAGGTGTTGCAGGGCGGCGCTTAATAAAACCATGAATTCGAAAAATGATGGACACACTAAACCCTGAAGTAGCGCAATTTTCCGACAACTGGCTTACTTACCTTTGGCCGGTACTGTTCTTAGCCGGACTATTTCTTTTACAGAAATACCTTCACTTATTCGATCAAAAACTGATGTCGCACACACGCCAAAAGCGATTCGGGTCGAAAAAGCCCTGGCCGCTTTATGCCTTTATGTCATTGGGACTTTTAGTTTTTTTGTACAATTTGTTTTCGCCACACGATATCCAGCTCAACCTGCACGATTGGATTACCTTTAAATGGGTTGTTTTGATACTAGCCATAGCGGTCATTTTTGGCGTGGCACTCGAAAGCCTGACTTTGTTCGGTCCGGGGGCAGGTTTTCTGCGTTTGGGCGTTTATCTGATTTTGATGGCCGTGTATTTTTACGCGGGTTTCGTTTTTGGACTCATTCTGGCCGTCTTACTCGCCCTGTTGGTTCTGGCATATTTCATCAGGTATTTCAAAAATCTTCTATCGGTAAAATAATCAGGTCATGCTAAACTTTTTCATTTCGATCGTTGTTTTTTCCATTTCTACCTTTTTGTTGGCCGTAGCTATTCGTTACGGCACGATGGCTTCCGAACGACTCGACGCCTGGCTTCTGTCAAAGTCGGGGAAGGATTTCACCGGATTTCAATGGTATTTCCGCATTCCGTTTGCCATAGGTGCAATTCCTGAGTATTTCTATGCCATGGTGCTCAGCAGAGAAAACTATTTCAAACTTAACTGGTGGGCGTTGAAATCAGCTTCGTTTATTTCCGTTTTTCTGTTTATTGCCCTGCTTAAAAGCCGGAGTGCCGTTGCTTCGTATTATTCGCTCGACCTTGTTTCCGATCAAGGCTGGATGGCTCTATTAACCTCAGGTACTTTTATTTGGTATCTGAATTTTATCACACTCATGTACCTGGCATTGGCGGTTATCGTTGTTATCGAAAGCATCCGGATGGCCGGAATATTTGCTCCAATACGTGTACTATATCAGGGTTTGCTTTGTGTTTTGATGGCTAACCTTACGGTGATAACATTGTCCGTAATCGTATTGATATCTGTTATTTACTTGATTTACAAGATAATTAAATTTTTGTTTTTCAGTAGCAAAAGCCAAAACGCTTCAACACGTGATGACGATGAATCGGCGGGTGAAATTTTAAGCAAAGGTTTTTCCGGGTTCAGGGCAGAATTGTATGCGTGGGAAGCCAACCGTACGCCGGCTTCCTATACAGAAACCAAACCCGCAACCCGACATAAACCGGTAATAACCCGGAAAAAGCGAACGGTAAAACCCAAAGTTGAACCCATGAACGAGGAAGATGATATTCCACGCCTCCACCCGGATTAGTGATCATGAAGTTGGATACACATATTGAAAAAGTCCTCCAGCGCCTCGAAGCGATGAAGAGAGATCCTCGCCAGTATGCGTTTTTTAATCCGCCTGCCAAAGATTCGCTGTTGGTTCACTTCGAGAAAAAATTCGGCATCACACTGCCTTTATCCTACACCCGTTTCCTCAGGAAATACAATGGGGGCATGTTCCTTCATCCCTATCAACGGGTGTTTATACAATGCCAGGTCGATTATGACCTGTTCAAAGCCAATGCTGTTTACCTGATGGGCATTGAAGAAATTACAGAAAAATATGCCGACCTTTCCGGGAAGCGCTGGAAGATTGAAAACCAGCATGCAAGTCCCTATCCTATCATTCCTTTTTGCACCTTACCTAATAACGAGTTGCTCATTTTTGTGCATAGCCGAAAGGCAGACAGCGAATCGCCTGTATTTGATGCTTTCCACGAGGAATTCCCTGATTCCTGGGGGCTGGTAGCCCATGATTTTGCCAGTTTTCTGTCCACCTACCTCGACAACCTTGGCCATCCGGAAATTATTGGCGACGAACTTATGGGCGTGGTAGCAGACTATATTGAAGAAGTTGACACTAAACCAAACACAAAAACCAAAGAAATGCCCATAGCCTCCAACGAACCAAACCCCGAACCGGAAAACGCTTTCGAAATTTACGAAAAAGCCAACAAACACAAAGACGCCGGCGAATACAAAGAAGCTTACGAATTGATTTCCAAATCAATAAAACTCGATCCACACGATCCGTTTTACTATTTCATTCGGGGTGAAATTCTCACCGAAACCGCACAACACCGCGCTGCGCTAATTGATTTTGATGTAGCGGTAAAACTGGCTCCTACCGATACGCTTTATCTCTGTTGCCGGGCAGGATCACTTTTCAGACTAAACAAGGTAAAAGCGGCTTTTGACGACTGCAACGCCGCTATTGACCAGGATAGTGAATATTTGTTGGCCTACATGATGCGTAAAGAAATTTTTGAGTTTATGGGGATGGAAGACAAAGCCGAAGCCGATCAACGGATAATTGACCGGTTGGAAAAGGAGGAGTAGAGGCTACTACCGCTCAGCGTCAACTTCTATACTTACCAAAAACCTGCTTTTAGGGGCATAATTAAATAGTATTTTTTCACCTTCTGTACAGGAGTTATTTCCCCATTCACACCAGACAGGTAGTAGAATAGATGTATTTTCATTTTCACTGATAATTATAGTGTCTTTGCTTTTTAACTAAAAATGATTGGATTTTGAGGCAATTTTTTATCCATTATTTCAAGACATAGATTAAAAACGCTAACCACCAAGCATCAAATTCCTGATCAACAACTTGTACATGTCATTATTTTAATAACTTTGGCACGTAAACATACCTTAAATCCTATAATCATGAAAAGACAGAAGACAGTATTAATTTATGCTAAAATGCGTATTGTTTCTACACTGCTATTGCTGACGTATTCATTTTTATCAGTCGCTCAAAATGTAGAGCAAATTGATCTTCCTTCTATTAACGGTGGAGGTTCAACCATTGGTGATATTATCACAGCAAATGGTAAAGTATTTGTATATGCTACCGATGGAATTTCAATTTACAATGCAGTTAATAATGCTTTCTTAACTAAAGTACCGTTTGGTGATGCCTATGGTAAATTTAATCCTGTTTACTATAATGAAAGATTACATGCTCCTGACCAAAGTATCATGGTATATAACAATGAACCGCTTCATCCATATATTTATGCCATAACACCAAAGATGGAGTTGGTGACAATCAGCACAATTAACCCAAATAATAATTGGACAACCCCATTGAGAAGTAGCGTTAGTCAGGAGTTATATTTAGATGATATATTTGAATCACAAAACGGCCGGGTAATCCTTCGTTATGATAGCAGAACAATAAATTTTGATCGTCATCGACTTTATGTTTTAGTAAGTGGACGTGATAAAACCCATAATCAAATGGGAAATTTTCATGAACAAGCACATTTTTTCGGTATTTATAATATTGACCACAATTTTACACCTGATAACACATTACACGCCAACCTTTTCTATGCTGAACTAAACACACCGGATGACGATTATGGCAACCAAATAAACAATTATACGTTTAACTTGGAAAATGATTACCTGTATTTAATTAGGTTAGGTATAAACACTCCACCAGTATCAAAAGCAATCATAGATGTTAAGCAAGTAGGCACCGCGAACGCTTTCCCCGTAAAAACCATTGAATTTGATAACCTCCAAGGAAGCAATTGGTTTAAAATGGGTAAAGTATTAAATATCTTAGAAAATGGATTAAACAAAATCATCGTATTGCCATACAGGTATTTTGAAGGCGTCGTGGTTCACCCAAAATTTTGCATAATTGATGGAACTACAAATCAAGCCCAATTTGTAGATTGTCCGAACAAAAGGATTACAGATGCCGTATTTCTTGGGCAAAACAATGACCTAATACTGAGTTATGCACCGATAAATGGCGAAATGATAAATGATGGGCAGCACGACAATTCAAATCTTGCAGTTTTACGCTATGATTCAGGCGCCCAGGTTTTTAACGAAATACAGCACTTTGATCATGATAATTCCATTATTACCTCGGAGTTTGATATAAATACAGCGACTAATTTAACTCGAATAAATGGCAGTGCTGCCTTAATCAGCAAAAAAGATGGAGTTGCAAAATTACAATATGTAAATGGAGCCTATACTTATTCTCCTCCTTTGTTAAACGCTGAAGGTAACGCCTTTGGTAAAGGAGTTGTGATAAACAACAAATCATATACACTCAACACGGTCGCCAATGGGCTTGAAGTATTTGATAACAACACATACACACATTCTGAATCAATCCGTACAGCCTATCAGGTACATCATATAGCTACCAATTCAGATGGAACAAGGTTATATTTTTATAACAAGCTTAACGCCTATAACACCGGATTGTACGCCTACAACACAGAAAATGAAACAAATGTGAACCTTAATATGGACAGCGACCCGCAAAACAACATAACGACCGCTATTGGCGATGTGGTTTATAATCCATTTCAAGATCAGTTTCTTGTATCAAAATTTACCCCTGATGCGGCAGAAATACTAGTGTTGAATGCAAGTGATAATTCAAAAGTGAGTACGATAAATATTAGCGGTGAAATTTTTGCCAAAGAAATGTTTATTTCTCCACAAGGCCGTTTGTACGTTACCACAAACATGCAAAGCAACCCGGGACAATACCCTAAACTTTGTATTTATGATGCCACTAGTCCCAGCTATAGCCTTATTCAATCTATCTCGTTAAGTGGTTTTGATCCTTATTATAGCACCTTCTCCTATTATTTTGCTCATTTCGATTACAATCCTTACGACGAAAAGGTTTACGCGACTGTCACGGTTCAAGAACAAAAATTACTACCCTACAACACGGAACCCAGCACAGTCTATTTTAATGAGGGTAATACTCCGATTACCCCGCCCGGGAAATTGTTGGTATTGGCAGATGATTTGGAAAATGAATTCAACCTGGCCGATTTTCCGTATAAAGTAGTTTGCCCAAATGATGATGGCAGCGGTATCACATCGCAATACAAGGGTAAGCTTTTTATCGTTGGAGAAAAGTTGTATATGTATGATTATTTAAACCCTCCTGCTAATTCTTCGGGTATTGATGTAGAAGAATATCATTTTATTGACATGGTATACAGTAAAGTTCATGATAGGCTGTTTGCCGTAAAAGAAAATGTCATTACATCTGAGCATAGAATATTTGAAATATGGACCATTGATTTGGATGAAGCCGGAAATTTATTAATTGAAGAGTTCAATACCGATGGCATGCCCGTGGATGGGCAGATATCCAATATGTTTGCTAATCCGTATGATGGACGAATTTATGTGTACCGGAGAATAGATGCCGCCAAGCTGGGCGAAGGTCAGGTAGCCTTGTATTCATTTAATCCGGATGACCCCGGTGTTTCATGGAACATGCAGCCATTGGGAATGTATGGCTATCACCCCGATTATGACCACACGCGGGATATAGCCATGTTTTTCATGACAAATATTACCACTCCTTATATTAACCCATATACCAATACCATGTACCTGCCTAATGGAGGACACAGCAGTGTGAGCAAGGTGGAGTTTATGCCCAATGAAAAGCTCCCGCTTAACAACCAGGAGTACGACTGGCTTTCCTTCCCCCGGTTAAATCGCGCAGCAAACAACCCGGTGCCCGTGAATGATGTACTGGAAGATAATATCTATCCAGAGGACTATGAATCTCAAAGCGAACTGCTCAATATTCCTCCGGGCGGGTTAAATACAATTAAAAATGTATACGATGGAACGCATTGGGTGCCTGCACCCTATTTGAACGATATCCAAAGTACCCGTGGTTACAAGCTCCACATGAATTACCCAATACCTTATCCTGAACAGAGGTGGCTGGAAATGCAGGGCATGGTGGTCGATCCATCCACCCCCATGCCCTTGTACATGGGCAAAGAAAACTGGGTAGGCTATTTTTTGTACAAACAGCAGAACATCATGGATGCCCTGGGTTCCACCCTCTATTCCCTTGACTGGGTAAAGGCAGAAGATTGGTTTTGTTGGTATGCCGGGCCGGTACGTAACCCCAACGACCCTGTTGCAGTCTATGATGGATGGGCGTGCGACAATAAAGTACACAATATTGGCTATGGGCAAATGGTGGTGCTCAAGGCCGGGTACTTCGACCCCAGCCCCATTGCCTTTACATGGCAGGGAGTTGGGCGCAGCATTGTGGATACCCCCAAGGCCGGGGCCGAATACTTTACCTATGCCGAAACAGCCGACTACACCCCCGTGGTGGTGTTACTCGACACCACAGAGACTATATCGGAAATAGGCGTGTTTGTTAACGACAGTTGCGTGGGTGCTTGTACCGTATTGCCCGAAGACACGCTGGTAGGCATCAGGGCTTACCTGGACGGGCAGCCCGGTGACAGCCTGGTTTTTGAAACCTATACCAACACCAAGTCCACGGACAGAGAAGAAATCAGGACCTATTACGTGTTTGACCCTGAAAAGAAACGATACGAGCACCGCAGCATTCATCTGGGTGAACGCAAAGGTTTGTACCAGATTTCGTTTAAAAACCAACCCCTTGTCGAAGAACCCGCCTTCGGCCTGTTGAGCAATTTTTTAATTTATCCCAACCCTGCCAGCGGGCAGTTGATGGTAGTGTATGAACTGAAAGAAGAAGTTTTTGTCAGCCTGGAAGTTTACGACCTTTTCGGACGAAAAGTAGCTACCCTGATACAGGGAATCCAGCCTTCAGGCACACGAACATTCAACTGGAACCTGATGCAGGCTCCGGGACAACGGTTAATGTCGGGCATTTACACCCTCAGGATGAAAGCAGGAACAGAAAATATGACAAAAAAAGTGGTGATCAACTAAACCTGTCCATGAAGTCTTTCAAACTTAAACACTTTTTGATGTCATGATTATTCAAGATAAATATCAGCCAGTCCGTCTCGGGCGTGAAATATTGAACACTGAATGTCGGATTCAAAATTGGGTTTCGTCGTACACAAAGTACCCGTCTTCATTATTCTTTGTTCGGGGTTCGGGGTCGCAAATTATAAAAAGTGCCGGTTGGATACACTCTTTTAGGTTAAAGAATCTTTTTATTTTCATCCTTAGCCTCATCCTCAACCTTAACCTCAACCTCAACCTGATTGCCACCACCCACACCGTGAAGCAGGACGGAACGGGCGATTACACCCTCATCCAGGAGGCCATTGATGCGGCGTCAAACGGGGACACAGTACTGGTCTGGCCGGGAACTTATTTCGAAAACATTCATTGTGAAGACAAAAGCATCACCATTGGAAGCCTAACACTGACTACAGGTGATCTGGGGTATATTTACCAAACCATTATAAATGGCAACCAAACAGGAAGCTGTTTTGAAATTCGTAACTGTCAGGAAGGCATCGTGATCAACGGTTTTACGATGGAATCAGGAAGCGGATCTTATTGTGGGGGAATTTGTGGTAGTGGCATGTATATCAGGAACACTAAGGTAGAAGTATATAATTGCCTGATACAAAACAATAAAGTAACTGCATATGGAGGAGGGGTTTACTGCCATACATCAGATGCTTTTCTCTCCAACGTAACAATCAGAAACAACTATGCCTATGGTCGGGGCGGTGGTATTATGCTGTTAAACAGCAGCATTGAGTTTGATACCATAAACAGGTGCAATATCTATTTGAACTACGCTTCGGTGGGAACTGATATTTACAAACTGGGCGATGCCAGCCCCCCCCTTTATGTGGTGGTGGATACCTTTACCGTTTCCAATCCCGATTATTACTATTTGTATTCTGAAATTGACGGAGTGTATCAGGATGAGATCACTTATGATATCAATGCAGGAAAAATCCAATCCTCTTACCAGGACTTGTACGTGGCCACGAATGGGGATAACGACAATAGCGGAACCACTCCCGATGAACCATTAAAGGATATCTGTTTTGCTCTTTTAAAAATAGCTTCCGACAGCGTAAGCCCCGACACCATCCATGTGGCCAATGGCGTTTATTCCCTTTCGGGGGGCGAAAAATTCCCCCTGAGCCTGAAACGCGATGTATCCATACAGGGAACTGACCGCGATTCCACCATCCTGGATGCTGAAAACCAGATCTTTTTGTTGAACGGGATTTGTTATGCTGATAATTACAAAATCAGCAACCTAACGTTGAGAAATGGTAACGGGGATACGATAAGCCCTTATGGTTTAGGTGGAGTTTATATACAAAACAATCAGAATTGTACATTTGAAACCCTTTTATTAATAAACAATAAGGCGGAAGGTGACGCAGCAGGAGCCGTGGTTTCTTCAAATAACTTTTTGCTTAGTAATGTGGAGTTCAAACATAATATTGGTGGAGGAGCTTTTAGTACCGGATATAACCCTATTATTAGTTCTATTCCCGACACTGTTCGCTTCGAGGGTTGTAGGTTTATTCAAAACCTTCCCGACTATGGTATGGAATATGCTGGCGGTGGGGGCTTAGCCGTTATTGGGCAAACAACATACCCCTACTATATCACTGCTATTTTATACAACTGTCTGTTTACGCAAAACCATACAAAAAACTTTGGCAATGGTCCCGGGGCCAATGCCATAGGAACTTTGAATGCGGCAAATGTTTACGTAGTCAACTGTACCCTGGCGGATAATACCTCTGATAACCCGGAGTCAAATGCCATCGGTGTAACCTATGGTTCGGATGTGCATGTGTACAACAGCATCGTGTACAACAATGATTTTGGCCCGGCCTATATGTTTACCCTCAATGGTGATTATGGCGATGGACATTTGTCCATTTACAACTCGCTGATCGAAGGCGGTGAAACTGCCATCGATATTGTCACAGCCTTTAACTACCTCTATTATTCATCCACCAACATCGATGCCGACCCCCTGTTCACAGGTGTGGGCGAAAACCCCTATCAGATAGATTACGGCTCTCCCTGCATCGATGCCGGAACTCTGGAACTGCCTTCGTTTATCCACCTCCCCGAAACCGATTTAGCCGGAAATCCGCGTGTATATGGTGCTACCATCGACATGGGAGCCTACGAATGGAATCCCACCGTGGGCACAGACCAAACCATCATCCCTGAAAAGGAAAAGGTACTGATGGTAGCTCCCAACCCTTTTAGTACCGACACCCGGATTATGGTAAAAACCAATACAGCTTGCCCTATGCAACTTGCCATATACAACAACTCCGGTCAGCGGGTAAAGGTATTGATGGATGGCACTTCCCTTGCCGGAACATCCATAATCCATTGGCATGGCGAAGATGAATACAACCGCTCACTGCCCTCAGGAATTTACCATGTGGTATTCGTGGTGGATGGAAAAGAGGTGGAGGAAGTGGGGGTAGTGAAACGGTAGCGGGTGTGGCCATTAAAACATCCCTGCCTGCCCTGTCACCACAAAACCAAATG
>DJVY01000216.1 GCA_002440885.1 Bacteroidales bacterium UBA6244 | reverse complement strand
GGCTGTATGCGGCTTCCTCCTGAAATATGGTTTCGGTCGGCAGACAAAAACCCAATGCCGGACGTATTGATGAAAATTTTATCGCATTTGCCTTTGTCTACCACTTTGGTGTCGCCGGTTACGATAAGCACACCGGCTTTTCTGGCTTCGTTGGCCATGGTTTCCACAATTAACTCCAGGGTGGCCATCGGAAAACCTTCCTCGATTATGAATCCGGCACTGAGATAACGTGGTGTTGCTCCCGAGACGGCCAAATCGTTTACCGTTCCGGCAACGGCCAAATGACCAATATTCCCGCCGGGAAAAACAACCGGATCTACTACAAATGAATCTGTTGTAAAGGTAATCATGTCGGTTGACGACGGCAACAAAGCCGAATCGCCGTGTTGCGCAAGAATGGGGTTGGAAAAACGGCTGGCAAAGAGTTGCTCGATGAGGTCGTGGGTTAACTTGCCTCCGCTTCCGTGACCAAGGAGTATGTTGTGGTGTTTCTTCATGACATTATCGGTTATACATGTAATAGGCAGCACACGAGCCTTCATTCGACACCATGCAAGCCCCAACGGGGTCGGTAGGCGTGCATACCGTACCAAACAACTTGCAGTCCTTCGGCTTTTTAATGCCTTTTAATATTTCGCCACAGATACACCCTTTAGGCTCGATGGTTTCCTCCACTTCTACCTCGATCATCTGTTCTGCATCATGGCGTGCGTATTGTTCCCTTATTTTTAATCCACTGTTTTTAAGCACCCCGAGTCCACGCCACCAATCGTCGCGGAACTCGAACACTTCTTCCATCATCTGCTGCGCTTTCAGATTCCCTTCGGGCTTAACCACACGGGTGTACTGTATTTCGACTTTGGGTGTTTTGTTTTCGATTTGTTGGACGAGCATGAGCACACTTTGCATCACGTCGACGGGTTCAAATCCGCTGATGACCACACCTAAGCCATATTTCTCAGGGATAGGGTAGTAGATTTTCTCACCTGTAATGGTGCTCACATGACCCGGTCCTAAATAGCCATCGATCATCACCCCTTCATCAATCAGTGCTTCCATTGCCGGAGGCATGATTTTGTGCGCGCTGAATACAAAGAAGTTGCGTAGTCCGGCCATAGCGGCTTTGATAATGGCAGCTGCCGATCCGGGAGCAGTGGTTTCAAAGCCAATGCCCAGAAAAACAATCTTTTTACGGCGGTTGCTTTTGGCAATCAGCAGCGCATCGAGAACGGAGTAGACAATACGGATATCTGCTCCCAGTGCTTTTTCCTGATCTAAACTCGAGGTGCTTCCGGGTACACGCAATAAATCGCCGTAGGTGGTGATAATTACGTCAGGAAGACGGCTGTAAGCCACTGCCTGATCGATGTATTTGCGGCTGGTAACACAAACCGGACAGCCAGGTCCCGAGATAAGCTCTACATTTTCGGGAAGCAGGTAGGGGAGACCGAATTTCTGAATCGACATGGTATGCCCTCCACAGACCTCCATTATTTTAACAGGCCGGCTGGCTAGTTTTTTGATCTCTTCAGCAAAAAGCCTCACCAGCTCTTTGTCGCGGTATTCATCAATATGTTTCATGTAAACTAGGTAATGCGTGTGTTATGCTGCTGTTCTTCAATATCGAGATCCTTGTTGAGGTTTCTGAACTCTTCAAAAGTCTTCAGGGTTTCCAGCGCTTCTTCTTCGTCTAATTTCTGAAGAGCAAATCCGGTATGGATCAATACGTAATCGCCTACTTGTATCTCCGACATATTCAACATTTCCAAACTGGCTTCGTAACTCGATTCGCCCACAGTGCACACAGCCATGTGGCCATCAATGCGATCAACCCTTGCGGGAATACTTAAACACATATCATTGTTTTTTGTTTAATCTTATTTCCTGCTCTCGCCGTGCTGCTGCAATGGCCAGCTGACCAAGTGCAATTCCGCCGTCGTTGGCCGGAACTTTTTCGTGCGAAAACACGGCAAAATTACATTCTTTTAGTCCTTGTTCGGCCTTTTTTAGCAGGATTCTGTTTTGAAAGCTTCCTCCCGACAGTACAACAGCGTTTACACCATGCGTCTTTCTCATGCTTGAAGCCACATCTATTATAATGGCAATTAAAGTGTTATGAAATTTGGCGGCGATTACGGCAGGAGAAATCCAGTTGTTTAGGTCGTCAAGCATGCCGATAAAAGTGTTTTTAAACGAAATAACTGAAGTACCTGAGTAGGCATAGCGACCGGTTTCGTTTTCATCAGCTGCGGCTTCCAGGCGCATGGGTGCTTCGGCATGGTAAGTACTGTGGTGAATTAATCCAAGCAAGGCAGAAACCGCATCAAACAGCCTGCCTGCGCTCGAAGTCAGGGGGGTGTTGATCTTGTTTTTCAGCATGGAGAGCAGCAGTTGCAACTCGCCAGAATCAATTTCGTTGGTTACAGGGTGATGAGGCACGAAAAACTCAGCGCCAAAATAGTGGTACAGGTAAGCGACCATCATGCGCCAAGGGTGTTTTGTTACGGCGTCACCACCGGGTTGCGGGATGTACTCGAAATGAGCAAAACGTTCAAAGTCAACTAAATCGCCATACAAAAATTCACCACCCCAGATATTTCCATCCTTACCCAGTCCGGTTCCATCTAAACAGATGCCCAGTACTTTTTCATTCAGATCATGCTCGGCCATGCAAGAAGCCATGTGGGCATGGTGGTGTTGTACGTGCAATACCGGAGATCCTGTTTGCAGGGCGTATTTCGTGGAAAGGTAATCGGGATGCAAGTCAGTAACCGCCAGCTGAGGAGTAAACCTAAACAGTTGGTTATAGCGCCCGATGGATTCCTGGTAAAAATCAAGTGTTTCAGCATTTTTAAGGTCGCCAATGTGTTGACTCATAATCACCTGATTTCCTTTTCCTACGGCGAAACAATTGACCAACTCAGCACCTGTGGCAAAAATGCCTTCCGTGTTCAGCCGGGTAGTAATAGGAGAGGGGGCATAACCGCGAGACCGTCGGATCAGGCGTGGTTTGTTATTCACCACCAGGGCTACGCTGTCGTCTACCCTGTTGTAGATGTCTCTGTTGTAGGATATTACGCCGTCTGTAAGACTGAGGAAAGCATCCATAGCCGCCTGATCATCGGTGATGATGGGCTCATCGGATAAATTACCACTTGTTAACACAATAACATTGGTTTTAAGCTTACCAAAGAGCAGGTAATGAAAAGGCATGTAGGGAAGCATGAGGCCAACGGTGTCGAGGCCTTTGGCAATAGAGGCGGGAAGTAAGTTTTTCGATTTAAGCAATACAACCGGTCTTTTCCAACTGGTGAGCAAGGTTTTTTCAAAGGCAGACAAATGGGTAAGCTGCGCGGCCGTTTCGGCATCGCGTACCATGAGAGCGAAGGGTTTTCCTTCTCTGAATTTCATTTGCCGAAGTCGTTCGGCGGCGGTGCTGTTCGTTGCATCACAAGTCAGATTATACCCACCCATTGATTTCAGCGCCACAATACCACCCCTGTCGATTATTTCAGCCGATTTGATGGTGATGTCGGCAATCTGGTTGTATTCGGCTTCCTGCGTAATCAGTTTGTATTTTGGGCCACAATGGTTGCAGGCCACCGGCTGTGCATGAAAGCGCCGGTCGTTTACGTCCTTGTATTCTTTTTCACAAATTTCGCACATAACAAAAGGAGCCATGGTGGTATTTGGCCTGTCGTAAGGCAATTCGCGGATGATCGAAAAGCGTGGGCCACAGTTGGTACAGTTGGTGAGGGGATAATCCAAACGATGGGCCTGGTGGCTCAGGTCGTGGAGGCAGTCGTTGCATACGGCTATATCGGGACTTATCTCGGTAACTTCCGATGAAGAGCTGGTACTGGCCACAATACGAAAATCGACAAAACCTATGACAGGCTTGTTTTCGACAGACAAATGACTGATGGTGGCAGCTTCAGGGATTTCATCGGGCAAGGCTTTAATAAAAGCCTGTAAGTGTTCTTCGGTTGATTCAGCTATAACAATCACCCCCGAATTGGTATTCTCCACCGTCCCATTAATGCCGTATTTGTGTGCAATGCGGTACACCGCCGGACGAAACCCGACTCCTTGTACAAGTCCTTTTATCGTGATTTTTTTTTGCTGCATGCTGGCCAATTAATACGGGTGCAAAGCTAATTCATTGCAGGATATTTCCAATCAATTTGCGTAGGCATTCTTCCCTTGCACAGCCGGGTTAATTCTTTGTCTCCGACAACAGTACTAAAAAAAAAACGCGATAATAGGTTATTTTACACCTGGAACACCTTCCCTCTGTCAGATTTATCCTACATAAAAATCAGATTTATCCTACAAGCCAGGTGCATTAATTTGAGCATTTTTGTGAGGAAGTTTATAATGGGTTGAAAATAAATTCGATTAATAGGGTGAGATTGAAAATTGCTTAGATGTGAGTTGGGTAAAAATTATTATCCGTTTAAAACCAACTTTTTAAATAGTCAGATGTATTTTAAGAAAGTAATACACATAATAAACGCAATTGAACAATAAAAAACTTAAACACATGAAAAAGAAAAACGCCTTAAATCCAATTCTATTTGCCGTATTAGGTCTGGTGGCCGGAATTTTAATCGGCATGTCATTCAATGCTTTTCCTCCTCAAGATAGTGAGCTGGCAGGATCGATCGGTAAAGTAGATAGCAAAAGAAACGTCAGGATTACGGAAAATGATATTCTGTTGCGTAACGAACTGGTAAAAGATACCGCAAGTCTGCTTCAATACCAGCAATATTTGAGTTATCTCTACTACAAATCACTAAAATCTTCGGCAGACATAGAACGGGTAATCGGTCTCACAGCAGATAACCAAGAGTTTATTACCTCGCTAAATCTAACCCAAACCCTTGACGGGTATCTTACTTATCTGAATAATGCCCGTGCAGACTTGCTAACAGCTCTTCATGTTATACAAAATCCTGAAATGAACAACGAGACGCCCATCATCCAATATCTTAATGATGCACAGAATGCTGCATCACGTATTTATACCAACGAAGGGGTTTTTCTGAGCTACATAGATGGGATTGAGGCCTGGTTGGCAGCTCATCCCGAACAGGATAATCAAAACCTGAAAGAAGCCCATGATTTGCTGGCCTTAAATGTGTTACAGAGTGCTTTGATTGCTCAGGATAAACCACTGTTGATTTATCTTGAAGACAAAAAGTTGTATGGCGACAATCAGTTCCTGTTTACCGTTTTGAACGATACGATTCAACAAGATGAAATGTTGGCTTTTATGGAACTGGACAATACCAGCATAGCAAATTTTAATGCCCAGAGCGCACAAAAAATTGTAAAAAGTGTGGAGCAGCTTAATCTGGTTAGTTGTTTTTTAGACCAAACAATTTTAGGTATTGACACTAAGCTATTTAACTCAGAAGAAAAATTAGGAGCTGGTTATACAGACCAACAGAAGTTAGGAACTGGGTTTACAGACCAACAGAAATTAGGAGCAATCA
>DJVY01000145.1 GCA_002440885.1 Bacteroidales bacterium UBA6244 | reverse complement strand
GCTGCACGAAGAAGTCACAGAGGTACACGAAGAAAATTTCCGCATGGGAATGGAATATGTAATTAACAGTATTTCAATGCCGTTGGTGTTTGATAATAATTTAATTATCTGATTTTCACTAAATAGGTATAACTGCGAAACTTGAGTTAGCTTCACTCTCCTTGTTGGAAACTTCATGGTTAGAAGAGATTTGAGACCCTTTCTCTCACCTCACTTACTTCGGGATTAACTCCAAACGACAGCAATGGCTTGAGGTAAAACAACTCCCTCCCGGTCATAAACTTATCCTCACCACCTCCAGTGATATTCAGCATGATCAGGTCGTCGGCTTGCACCGATTTATTTCTCACAGCGTCAATCAAAGTGGCTGTGGCAATGGCTGCTGCACAGTGAATATCGTTTCCTTCAGTTTGTAAAAACAGATCAGCAGCTTGTTTTCCCTGCTCATTGTCAGCCAACAACACATCACCACCGGCATCTTTCATGGCGTCATAAAGTCCACCGATAATACCATAGGGTGGTTTTCTGTTCGACAGCACTTTGGCCGTCATAATCTCGACCTTACGCCGGGCCTCCACGTCATCAAAGGGTAACATAGCGCGGGAGTCGGCTTTCCAGGCATCATAAATTGGGTGAAACGGAATATTTTGCGACACCATCAATTTACTTTTATTATTCCCGAAACGACCGTCTTCAATAAGTCTGAGGTTAGCCTCCCACGCGGCAATAGCTCCGGTTCCACTTCCAACGGCCTGAAAATAATATTCGGGAATCCGGCCAATGGTAGTCACTGCCGAGAGAAAAGTTGTACCCATGCCATCGCGGCGGGCCACATTTTTAGCGCCTCCCTCCGCCACGAAGCCCTCCATCTGGCTTACGATATTGGAAAGGTGGATGGCATCGAAATAATCGCTGCCGGCCTCACTTGAAATTAGCTTGACACACGCGTTCAATGGACTTTCAAACCACAGCGCATTCAGGTTGTCGTGAGGCACACACAGCAAGAGCGGAATGCGGTTATCCGAACAAACCTGGGCAAAGGCCCTGGCTGTGTTTCCGGCCGAAGCAACCACAAGCACTTTTTTTTGGCCGGGGCTCATGCGACCACATACAGAGTAAGCTTCTGTTTCTTTAAACGAACCTGTTTTCATCTCCACCCCTTTTTCAGGCCAGTAGCCACTAAAAGTGATATAAAGGTTTTTTAACCCCAGTTCGTGGGCCAGACCATCGCTCTTGTAGGTAACAGGAGCCGATGAACCTTGCAGATACCTGTTCACAGGAAGCCAGTCGGCAAAACGATACAAACCGAAGGAAGTGTCTTTTACCTTTAATTGCTTTTGTGCATAAATAGCACGAATAAGCGCAGGTTGATTTTCGTTGGGAGCTTCGAGCAGCCAGCCGGAATCATCAAAAATTTGGCCTGTAGCCAGAGATTGCAATTTATAAGGGGTGGCTTCTGACTTGATGGACATGGACGTTGGTTTAGTTCAAAAAGTGCAAAATTAGAAAAAGGGACGGGTCGTTTTTCAATTCCTTTAAAAAATATGATCACGCAGAGAACGGTGCGCCTTGTCTCCTTCAAAAACAAGATTAAAATAATGCAGGTTTGAGTTATAAGACCATAAGGCGGCTTCTGCATTTTTGGTCTTCTTCAAAGCGTTTAAAAATTTTTTCTTCAGGTTTTTCTCATCGTAGAGCACGTTCCAGTTTTTTTTAATCTCACTGGTTAAGGTTTCAGGCGACATGCTGCGAGGTTGAAAAACAACCTCTACGAAATCGTAACGCGCCCAATCGTCGGGGTAATTCGTAAACAGCAGCCTTCCTTCTGCCTTCATTCTGTCGTACAGCGGTGTTCCGGGCAGCGGAGTTAAAATGGAAGCTTGCATGGCATCGATATCGGCATTCATCATGTAGCGTGTTCTGTTCTGCATGGTTTCAGCCGTATCGGTGTCGAGGCCATAGATAAAAGCTCCCAAAACGGCTATGCCGTGGGCATGAATTTTTTGATACACTTCATTGAAATGTTCCGTTCCTATTTTCAGGTTGGTTGTTTTGTTGGCCGTTTCCAACTGATCGACCAGCTCAGACTCAATGCCCAGAAATACCATTTTACAGCCTGCTTCGGCAGCATATTTCAGCACTTCATCATGGTCGGCAATATTCATGGATGCTGCACAAAGCCAGTCCTTTTTTATTCCGCGGCGGATAATCTCCTTACACAGTTCCACCACCCGCGCAGCCGACTTCTTAGTATATCCAATAAAATTATCATCCACAAAATACACGTTCTGCTGAGGGATTCGTTCCAGCTCGTCCACCACATCCATAACAGGACGGGGGCGATATTTATGCCCGTTGAAGGTATGAACAGAACAAAAATCACAACTCATCGGACAACCGCGTGTAGTTTGCACACTCCCGAAGGCATAACCCGGATGATACAAATCCATTCGTGGCAAAGGTGATTCAACTAAAGGCATCAAAGCACCGTTGTACTTCGACTTCATCCTGCCCTGCTCAAAGTCGGCGATAAGTGTACTCC
>DJVY01000132.1 GCA_002440885.1 Bacteroidales bacterium UBA6244 | reverse complement strand
AAAAAAAATGCCGGAAGGGGTAGCTCCGGCATTTTACTCGATGATTGTGGCATGTTAAAAGAGATAGGTTATCCCAATATTAATGCCCAACCATGAATAGGTGTCTTCGTTTTTGGTTTTGGCGGCCATGTTGTACTTAAAATTCAGGTTTATGCCCGTGTTGCTACTGCTGCCGAGGTACATAACAACCCCTGCTTCCGGAGCTACACCAAAATGCCAATCTTTTCCCTGCGTATAATACAATCCCATGAAGTCACGCGATTCGATATAATAAGTCCCCAATCCTGCTCCAATGTAGGGCATGATCGATCCTTGTGAAAAATAATAATGCCCTGTCACCATGATTGGCATCACATTCAGATACCTGCGTTGGTATCCATGAATTGTTCCTGTTTCGCCCACAGGTTCTTGTGTCCAGCCATTGTTCTGGTAGAAAACAGTCCAGCCGGCAATACCGCCAATGGTAATTTGGTCGGTAACATAACCGCGTCCTTCGAGGCTAAACCCTCTTAGGGTTGGCTGATTAACAAAATCGGTGGTACTTCCCATCGGAAAGGCCATGTTCCAATCAAAATTCCACATGCCTCCGCCCTGAGCAAAAGCAGTGGTGCTTAAAAACAGCATGGCAGCTGCTACAAAAATATTTTTTACTCTTTTCATTTTGTTCAGATTTTGCAGGTTAGTTAGCTGTTGTGTTTAAATAAGGTGATTGGTCGAAAGCCTGGTTGATACCCTTGGTAATTCGATCTGTGATGGAGCTGCCTTCGAGCACCCTGTTGATGCCTGCTGTCCAGTAAACAGGGTGAATGGTGTCGCTTTTAACGATGCGTGTGTCATCAGGATTAAACATTTCTATGCGGAGTGTTCCTGTCGTATAGCTTGAATAATAGGGTACAGGTGGATAATAACCCGGATATCCCCAGCCATAATCATTCCAGTAGCCCCATCCCCAATTCCAACCATAGTAGGGATACCAGTAGTAAACACTAACTTTGTTATTGATAATCCCACTGGCTAAAAGCACCAGGTGTGGGGTAACAGTGGTGTCTTGGTTGGTAATGCGTGTATAACCCATGTTTGCCATGTTGCTGGCGATATCACTGAGAATGAGTGCCTGATTTTCTATTTTTTTGGCATTCTTTGAGGTGTCGATATTATAAACCGTATCGGGCATATAATACAAGGTGTAGTTTTTAAAAAGATCATGTACCGAGTCGTAGTAGTTGGTAAACACAACATCGGTTTCACTGATGCTCAAAGAGTCGTCAGGATAGCATGATGCAAGGAAGGTTAACCCTAGTAGCAGTGCAGCTGCGAGCATAAAATGGGTAATCGGTTTTTTTATTTTCATAATTCTACAATTGAATTTGATTATTTTTAATCATCAAAGGTACTAAAAATGGGTATATACACCAAGGTAGTGCGATTTTTTTTTGAAATTACATCCGGATGTCATCGTTTTTGTGTTTGTTAAAATTTAAAGTTATACCCAGGTATACATTGAATCCGAAATAGTAAATGTCCATGTTGTCTTTTATCGGGCCTTGCAATACACGGTTATCGACGGGATTGTACTCTACCGGATTGGTGAAATTGGCAATCTGCTCCATGCCTGTCCCATACCCAAACGAGAGCTCTCCTCCAGCGATCAGTTGGTATTTTTTCAGGAACTCAAACTGAACTCCTGCGCTATAATGGTAGATGTCGAAATCGGTAGTGTTAATTTTATTCATTTGGTTTAGATCACCATAGTTTACGTGTTTTACATTGTTAAAATCGGTGCGAAAGCCATTCATGAAAACAGTTTTTTCATTCATTCGCCACCGGTAACCTATGGCAAAATTCAGGACAGCTTTGGAGGCATCGGCCACCGAAAGCCAGTCCTTTTCTTCTAAACGATCGTAAACGATACTCGATGTAATGTCGTCCCGGATGGGGGCATCCACCATCTGGTATGGGGCGATTCGGGCAAAATATTCCATCGTAAAATATAGCCGGTTTTTGTCGTTTCGAATATTGTAAATGATACCTGTGGATAGCGACCATGGATATATTAGCTTGGTATTAAGGTTTTGGCCTACTATGCCATTGGTAATAATATAGCCATGTAAAAACTGCCCTGTTTCGGGGTTTGTTATGTCACTGATTCTTTGGGTGCGCATGGCTTCCTGTTTAACCGAAAAGAGCGAAAGCGATTGGGTAGTCAGGTTAAGACCGATGCGCCAGTTACGGGAGGTGTAGTTTAAACCTAATTTACCAATAAGTCGCACATGGCTAAACCGATACGATTCTTCGTAAGTGCCTTCTGCCACGAACGAAGGGTTAGGTATGCTGTCGATCCAAAGCGTGTCGGTAGGAGAGAAAGCTACCGCTGAATTGCCATTGTTGTAATCGAGTTGGGCGATAGACATAAACAGGCTCACTCCAAGGCTGAATTTGTCAGATATTTGGTACGACCCTGCGGCGCCTATCCAGTTGTCGATGTAGTTGAGGTGGTAATTGAAAGAGGTGGTGTAATTTTCTTTACCTTCTATTTCGTGCAGTACGTTGATGCGCTGCGAGTTGTAGTAGTTAAGTTTGATGTCTTCCTTGAGCCGCGTGATGGCTGTTACGGCAAAGCTGAATTTACTGTTGTTGGCTCTGAAACTATAAGATAAGAACTGAGGTAGCACGTTGAAATTGACCCCGTTGATATGAATTCCATCACCCAATGCGTTGCGGTAACTGTAGATGCCCCAGGAAAAAAGCCCTGTGGCAAACGACAGGTTCGACCCGGCCTCTATTTCTGAAATGGTGGCAGGATTGTAGTAAATGGAGGTGTTGCCGGCATCACCCGCTACCACCGCTCCGGAGAGCAACGAAGATTCTGAGTTGAAATTTAAAGTCCAGTAATGGTTCATTAACTGGCTTTTAGCCTCTCCTATGCCTGCCATGAAGACAAGAAAAAGAAGTACTGATTTGAAACGTCTGTGGATTTCCATTGGCCAACAAAGTTTTGACCAAGATACAAAAATACCTGATTACAGCAAGTACGTTACTCTATGCCCGAGAAGTACTTCATAAACTGCACGCGTTCCCATGCAGCGGGATTTCTGGTGTTCTCAAAGCTCATTTTCCCTCTGAATTCCTCTATCGTATCAAACTCCATTTTCTCCATCCATGCTTTTATTTCCTCAAGCATGAGGCCAATTTCTTTAAAACCTTTTTTGTAAAGAACGGAGGCGATTTGTACCGCTTTCGCTCCTGCAAGCAGTTGTTTTATTACAGCTTTTCCATCATGAATGCCGGTAGAGGCTGCGATGTCGCAGTGTACGTTGTTCGACAACATGGCCACCCACCTGAGCGAAATGGACAGGTCGGAAGGGGTGCTGAATACGTTAGAGCTTTTTATTTCTAAATGATCGATGTCGATGTCAGGTGAAAAAAACCTGTTGAACAGAACCAATCCCTTAATCTTTGTCCAGCTGAGTGTAACCAGCGATTTGGCCAGGGATGAAAAATAATAGCTCAACTTCAAAGCCACAGGAATCTGTACAATGGAGGTGATTTTGTTGGCAATGTCGAGGTAGGCTTTTTCGTTTTCTATGCCATTTTTTTCCATGTCGGAGGGCAGTATAAATACATTCAGCTCCAATGCATCAGCACCGGCTTTTTCTATCCTCCGTGCGAAGTCCATCCAGTCGCTGTCGGAAAAACAGTTGATAGAGGCAATTATAGGAATCTCCACTCTTTTCTTGCAATCCTTGATCAGGTTAAGGTAAATGTTGATGTCGTTTTCTTTGGTGTAATTATGGATGTAATCCTGCGCTTCAGGATAATAGTTGGCCATCTCGCCATCCTCGAAAGTTTTTTTACTGGCCTCCAATATTTGCTCTTCGAAAAGCGACTTGAGCACCACGGCTCCTGCTCCGTTTTTCTCGATTTCTATTACGTTATCAACAGAATTTGTTAATCCTGAACTGCCCACAATAATCGGGTTTTTAAGCTTTAAACCCAGGTAAGTTGTTTCCAGATTGATCATATCACGCGACTTTGTATGTGCAAAAAATTATTGATTGGTAAAAATACGAACTTAAACACTCGGAATATCAGTAGCCGAAAATTAAAATTAATTCTAAATAATACCCTTCACTTTTTTCCCTTTCATTCGCTTCTGCTCACGAATCTTTCATTAAATTTGCCAAAAAAGAACATTGAAGAGGATACTGATCATACAAACAGCTTCATTGGGCGATGTGGTACTGTGTACGCCGCTCATCGAAAAATTACACCACTTTTATCCGGGGGCTAAAATTGATTTCCTGCTTAAATATGGTTACGAAGAGGTGCTTAGGTATCACCCTTATTTACACCACGTTATTGTGTGGGAGAAATCACATAAAAAATATGCCCACCTCTTAGAATTGATCCGGACTTTCCGCGACCGCAAATATGACCTGATTGTGAATACGCAGCGCTTTGCCTCTACCGGTTTGATGACTGTTTTTGCGCAAGCAAAATCTACCGTGGGCTTTAGCAAAAACCCGTTTGCCATATTCTTTAATCGTCGGGTGAGCCACCTTATCGGGAAACCCGGTAACTACCAGCATGAAGTAGAACGAAATCTGCGGCTTGTCGACCATATTACGGATATGTCGGTGAACTATCCCGTAAAACTATATCCTACTCAAACCGATTTTGCGAAAGTCAGCCAGTTTAAAACCCAGAAATATATCACCATATCGCCGGGTTCGTTGTGGTTTACCAAGCAGCTTCCCGCTGAAAAGTGGATTGAAATGATGCGGCAACTCGACAAAGATGTAATGGTTTATTTGCTGGGATCGGCCAAAGAAAATGCGCTGTGCGATCACATCATCAAAACTTCTGGTCATGCCAACAGCCTGAACCTTTCGGGCAGACTTTCCTTTTTGCAGTCTGCCGCCCTGATGAAGGACGCCCT
>DJVY01000112.1 GCA_002440885.1 Bacteroidales bacterium UBA6244 | reverse complement strand
ATCCATCATACTATTATTTTCCGTTATCCTATAAAAACCGATATAACCGTAACTATTTGACCTACAAATGTAGTTAAAAACATCAACTTAAAACAATGGGGTTTATAATTTGATTGGGCTGAGTTTAATTAAATATTACAATTATTGAAAAAGTCGTAAAACACATTATATAAGTTGTTAATTGTAATAGATCAATAAAATACTAGAGATAATAATTTTTTACCAGATCAAGGTATTCAGAAGAAAAGCGCCCATCTTCTTCTCTGAGGTTCAGCATTTCAGCATGAGGTTTGGACGCGATTTTCGAAAAGGAAAGGTAAACTCTGTTTGGTGGCATTCCTCTGCGGGGGAAAATCAATAATTCACGCGACAGAAAAAAACCAGCAACACGCGATTGCTCAACAAAGAAATTCCTGTTGCTATAAGGAAGAACCACAATGAGTCTGCCAGCTGGTTTTAATACGGAGAAACTATTGGTTATCAGATCAGCATAGGTCAGGGATAGGGTATGGCGTGCTTGCCCCAACCTGATATTTGCGGAAGCGCTTCCTAAAGTGAAAAAAGGTGGATTACTTACTACGAGGTCGTAAATTTGGCAGGCTTGTTTGCCATATTCTTGCAGACTAATGTGTTCTGCAAGGAGTCGGTCTGCAAAAGGGGAGAAGGCGAAATTCGCAGTACACTCCTCCACTGATGGCTTGTCAATATCAATAGCTGTGACAAAACAATGTGCACGGCTGGCTAATAGCAAACCAACGACGCCACTTCCACAACCCACATCCAAAACATGTTCCTTGTCATGAATCTGCGCCCAAATGCCTAAAATTGTGGCATCTATTCCTACTTTCATTGTCGATTGATGATGGAATAATTGAAATTGCCTGAATACAAAGGGGCGGGTGTCGGTTGCATTTCGACCCATAAAACGCTATTCGTTAAGGTAAACTTCCAGCAAACCTTCAGGGAGTTGGAGGTGAAGGCGATGATTTTCCCGATCAACTAATTTAATAATATCATCGCTGATAGGGATCAAGACTTCCTTTCCCTGAAAGAAAGTTTGAATGATTGCCTGACTTGAATATTCAAGTACTTCATTTACAACACCAATAAGTCCCTTTTCCTCATCTATTAAGCTCATTCCGTTTATTTCATGATAATAGAATTGGTTGCCCGTAAGTTTGGGAAGTTCACTTAAAGGCAGGTACATATCCTTTTTTAGCAGCTTTTCAGCCTGTTCCTCAGTAGTTACATCCTGAAATAAAATGGTGGCCTTATTGTTTAGTAATTTAATTTCCTCAACAAAATAGGGGACAGGAGCACCATTGATGTCGATGTAAATAATTTTTGTTTCCAGATAGTTGTCGGGGTCATCAGTGTCCAGAAATACACTAACACGCCCCTGAAAACCATGCGGTTTGACTATTTTTCCCAAGTAAAAATACTGATCAAAATTTCCCATTCTCATTTATATTTATCCTAAATTCCGTGTCTGAGACAGCAACAAAATTAAACTAATTTAGATAATCACAGTCGTTCGGTTAGAGGTCATCATAAATAAATCGGATGTACTTTTGCCAAAAAATTAAATATGCATTATTTGTCAGTTGAAAACCTCTCGAAGCAACATGCCGAGAATATCCTGTTCAGAGACCTTAGTCTGGGTTTGGAAAAAGGCGATAAAATTGCCTTGGTAGCCAGGAACGGCGCTGGAAAGTCAACTCTGATGAGGATTGTGGCGGGAATTGAGGAGGCTGACGAAGGTCAGATTTCAGTCCGGGATGGGTTAAGACTGGCTCTATTGCCTCAGGAGCCTGATTTTTTTGAAGACCAAACCATAAGGGAATTGATTAACGGACACAATAACAGTTTGTTATCAGTTATTAAAGCCTATACGGCAGCCATGGAGAAACACGCAGAAAATCACAACAAAGAAACGGAGCTTCAATTGGCTGAAGCCACTAGCAAAATGGATTTACTGCAAGCCTGGGATTATGAACGTCGTTTGTCGGCACTGCTGCAACGTTTCAATATCAGCGATTTAGATCAAAATGTGGTTAGCTTATCCGGTGGTCAAAAGAAGCGCTTGTCTTTGGCACTTACCTTACTTGATAATCCGGATGTGCTTTTGTTGGATGAACCCACCAATCACCTGGACATTGACATGATTGAATGGCTTGAAAAACACCTAAGTCAATCAGCTGTTACTTTCATCATGGTTACCCACGACAGGTATTTTTTAGATAGGGTATGTAATCAGATATTGGCGTTAAACAGGGGTAGTTTACAACGCTATAGCGGCAATTACAGTAGATTTTTAGAGCAACGAGTAATACGTGAAGAGGTGTTGAAAACTGAAGTGGACAAGGCACGAAAGCTGATGAAGAAGGAGCTGGATTGGATACAACGCATGCCAAAAGCACGAACCACCAAGTCGAAAGCCCGGATAGATAGTTTTGAACAAACGAAAGATAAGGCTTATAGTCTTCCATCTGAAAAGGAGCTGAAACTCAGGATAAGCCACTCCAGAATAGGAGGGAAGATACTCGAAATGAGTAAGGTAACAAAGTCGTATGGCGATAAACTTATGGTTAGTGACTTTACTTACACTTTTAAAAAAGGGGATAGGATTGGAATAGTAGGACAAAATGGAATTGGAAAGTCGACATTCCTTAACCTGATCACAGGAAAGGTGATTCCTGAGCGTGGAGAAGTTAGTCCAGGCGAAACCATAAAATTCGGGTATTACAGGCAAGAGGGGCTGAACGCTCGCGATGATCAGCGGGTACTGGATGTAGTAACAGAAATTGCCGAATTTTTTCACGTATCTAAATCCGTAACTCTTACAGCTTCACAGTTTCTTCATCATTTTCTTTTCGATGCTGAGATGCAGAACCAAACCGTTTCGACATTGAGTGGTGGCGAAAAACGACGACTGTATCTGTTAACAATTCTTATTCAAAACCCGAATTTCCTGATTTTGGACGAGCCCACCAACGACCTGGACATTGTAACGCTCAGCAAATTGGAGGAGTTTTTATCTGATTACACCGGCTGCTTGCTCTTAGTGTCGCATGATCGGTATTTTTTAGATCATACCATTGATCAGTTATTTGTGTTTGAAGGTAAGGGACAAATAAATCACTTCCCGGGTAATTATTCCATTTACCGCGAAAGCAAAATTAAGCAAGGGCAGTTGGAAAAATCGACAGAAAGTGTGGCCAAAATGAAAAGTCAGGTAGCGAAGACTGAAAAACCACTACCAACTAAAAAGAAGTTAACCTATGCAGAGCTCAAAGAATATGATGCAATCGAAATGGAAATAGGTGAGCTGGAGGAAGAAAAGAAAACATTGGAAGAAAAATTGAATTCAGGAGAACTCGCATTTACGGAATTGCAGGAAGTTTCAGGTCGGATGGCGGCAATTATCGACACAATTGAAAACAAGATGTTGCGCTGGATCGAGCTGGAAGATCTTAAATAACTTTAATTAGTCAATTAAAGGTTGTAGGAGGGAGGCCTGAAGGGTATTTTTATTGATACTTCTTCCATTGATGCGCTCGATTACCGATGGTGCTTTCCGGCTGGCAATGGCAACGAAAAATGCATTGTTGCGGTTTTCAAATAAACCTATTTCATCTCTGTGTAATCGTCCATGAACAGTTAGTAATTTTACGGCCTCTTTTAAACCAAATTTTACTTTCTTGTCCTGAAACTCGATCTTAATCGTTGACCACCAAGGTATTGTTGTCTGGCCTGAAGCATCTGAAACTTCGTAAATATCAGGAATAGTCTGAATAAACTCAGGTTGATCTTCATCTTCCTGCAGTAGGTGGAAGGCTGTGCCGAAATGATGATGACGGAGTAATATCTGGTTTCGTTTATCGTAGGCTTGTTTGTTTATTGGCATATTAAAATGAACCAAAAAAAGGAGTTCTGGCAGGTCAGATACCGTGGTGTAATCGGTAGTTATTACCACTTGCAGACTACCGTTGCGAAGCATGGCAGGCGTGTCGACAAACTGCTGTGCATCAACTCCTCCGTGAAGTACGCCAACCGGGACTGACATTTTTTGGAGGTATTTGGCCAATCGAATAACCTCGCCACGGTGGTTACAGAATACGACTACCGGATTGGGAAACAATTCGCTAATTAGTTGATGTAACGCTTGATATTTTCCATGTTCATCAGCTATGATTGTAAATGCATGGTATTTAAATGGAAACCGTAACCGCAATTTGTTTATCGACAACTTATTGCCTCGGGCCGATCTGGTAAAACGAGCAGTTTCATCCGATTTGCTAGTCATGACAATTTTACATCGATCTGCGGCTGTTTCCAATATTTCACTAAGTTGATCCTCATATCCAAGATATTGAAAACCACTTAAATCTTCCACGATAATGGCTTCAAAATCTGATATTCTAATCATCTGAGAAGCAACAATGTCCAGAATCCGTGCCGGAGTACCTATGAAAATGCGCGGCATTTTAGCTAACTCTGCGACAAGCTGGTTTTTTCGAAAACCCGGAAAAATGCTGATGACACTTAAACCTGGATCTGTGTAGCGTATGATGCGGGATAAAGCTTCCACAAAATCAGGGTTTTGCAAAAGGATGAGTGTTTTCGGACTTATTGAAGCATTTTCGGGTTGATTGTGAATGGCACGCAAAGTACTACAGGTATTCGCCCCGGCAAGGTTTGAGAGCAAAAGTATTTCATTATGCTTTTGCAGCAACTGAAAAAGTTGAGCATACAACAAATTCGACTCTTCGTGACAGTGACGTCGTAGTAAATCAATAAATGCGGACATTCAATCCTTGCGTTTGGTTTTGGTAGCGCAAATCTAGCATAAATATTGGAGAGTATCCCTTAAAAACGAAATTACTTAATAGTTTTTTAAAATGGTAATATGAATTACTTTGTAACCCGTTCCTGAATGTTTCTTTCCCTTATCGATGTCTCAACATGCTATTCATTCTTCGTAGCTCTAAACTTAGGTCTATCTAATTTCACTATTAAGCATCTAAGATGTTGTTGTACAATTATATACGTCAAACATAAAGTTACATAATTAATATTA
>DJVY01000120.1 GCA_002440885.1 Bacteroidales bacterium UBA6244 | reverse complement strand
AAAAATTCGCTAATCCTTACGTAGCAGCAGCATACGGTTATATCGATGCTGTGATCGAGCCTGAAGAAACGCGTAAAATTGTAATGCATGCGCTCGATATCTCCAAAGATAAAAAAGTGCAGATGCCACAGAAAAAACATGGTATCCCTCCATTTTAAAAATGAAGATCATGGAAAAGAATGAAAATAAAACCGGATATAGCTCTCTTGTTGTCGATGGAGTTGAATACCAAACTCTGCTTACCGACAAATACAAAAACAGGACGCCTTATGCCGAAACAAACCACAATCTACTCAGGGCTTTTATACCCGGAACTATTGTAGAGGTATACGTTAAAACGGGTAAAAAAGTAAAAGAAGGGGATACCCTGTTGATACTGGAAGCCATGAAAATGCACAACCAAGTGAAAGCACCCTTTAACGGAACAATAAAAAAGATGTTGGTGAAAAAAAATGATCTGGTCTCAAAAAATCAGGTTATGATTGAAATTGAGTAGCCAGACGCAGTAAGTTTAAAGCCGGATTGCTACTGCTTTCCGGCTTTTTTTTCGTCTTGAAACATTTGATTCAGTTGGGCTATATAGTCGAGCAATTCGCTGCGCCCATCTCCCTTTTCGGCGGAAGTAACAATCATCGGCGGCAACTCAACCCATTCCGTAAACATTTGGTTCTGATATTTTTCCACTTGTGCAGCAAGCTGTGCAGGTTTTAACTTATCGGCTTTGGTAAACACAATAGTAAAAGGGATTTGCGAAACAGCCAACCATTCCATAAACTCCAGATCATTCTTTTGAGGTTCGTGGCGCATATCTACCAACACGAAAACAGAAACAAGATTAGCTCTGTGCAGGATATAACTCCTGATCATCTTCTCCCACTTCTCTCGTTCCGATTTTGATCTTTTGGCAAAACCATAGCCGGGTAAATCAACCAGGTACCACGAAGCATTAATAATGAAATGGTTAATGGTGATGGTTTTTCCGGGAGTTCCCGAAATTTTAGCTAGTTTCTTTCGCCCGGTAAGCAAATTTATAAGTGAAGACTTGCCAACATTAGAGCGTCCGATAAACGCATATTCAGGTTTGTCGGGAGTAGGACATTTGCGGTAATCGGTATTCGAGATAACGAAGTCGGCGAAGTGAATAATCATCAGTTTATGGTTTTTTATAGGTAGTGATGTGCCGGTCTTTTTTGGTGGGGAAGATATCCTCAACGGTTAATAAGATCCCCGTTTCCTCCACATCGCCAAAATGATCGTTGATGGCCGTGCCAAAGCTCTTCATCGTTGCACTCAAATTCATGTACGCATTAACCAGGGGAGGAATATTTTCGCCCAGTTTCCGCACCTTTTGAACCAGAATTTTGTAGTTCTCGTTGTAGTTACATCCGGTAAAAATACTGTCCAGAATTTTGTGATCTGTAGTCAGGACGAGTGATTTGTGCGGGTAAATAAGCTTGTCAGGATCGGGGAAATACTTTTGTATAAAATACAGAATCAAATCGCGGGCAAACCGATCAAAATCGGGATACATGGTCACTTTTCCAAACAAATAGTGCACATCGGGATTATCAATCAATAGCGCTCCGATGCCATCCCACAAGTTATCGAGGGCATACATCCCACGACGCAGGTTGTAGGTGGGCTGATAATAAGGTTGCACAAACGACCGTCCCAGCTCAATAGTTTTCGGAAAATAGCTTTTTATAAAAGTGTCGGAATATTTAAATAAAGCTGCTGTAGGTGATTGCACCTCTCCTTTATCATTGATATACAGATTTTTACAATGAACATACCTGTATCCTCCCACGATTTCGAGTTCGGCAGCATCCCAAACGATCATTTGCTCAAAAGCGTAAGGTCCTACATCGTACTCATCTAAATCAATATCCTTTCCGGTTCCGCCTCCTGCATCGCGAAAAGTAACTTCGCGCAAACGTCCAATCTCACGCAATACATGAGGTGAATTTTTATCGTTTACCAGATAAATTTCGTTGTTTCCATTGTTGGCTTTGCGCAAAAAACGCTCTTGCGTAAGCTCATCAAGCAATAGCTGCTTATCTACAGGTGGAATAATCGTTTTCATAGAAACCATAACTAAGGTTGTGTATTTTGATGCTATATATTTAAAAATTCGATGGTGTTGTCAGAGGCCATTTTATAAATATGCTGACGCAACAGCTCTGCCCATTGCGGAGGAGTTTTACTTTTATCAAGGCTACGCCAGCTAACGGGTTTGCCAAAATGGATTGTAATGGTTTGTCCTCTTTGCTTTTCAAACTCATCAACCAAATAAAGCATTTCCAGGTTAGCCTTTATCCCAAATTTCTTTCTGTAATTCGATAGGTTATAAAAAAAATTGGAATTTCTGCCTTCGATATAAGTGGGAATGATATCACGTTCAAACCGCCTGGCTTTGGTAATAAAGGTGCTCTTCCACTCGAGATCCATTATCTTGCCGCCCTTTTTTCGGGAGACCAAACCAAATGGGAAATAGCACACAATCTGATCCGATGCAAAAGTGTCGTTTATAATTTGAATATTTTGTGCATTACTGCCGTGTTTGTTAATGGGAATAAAAAGCACCTCCAGGTTATTGATATTCATCAGGATATCGTTTACCGGGAAAACAATATCGCGCCGTACCCGGCTAACAGCCAGCATGAGGGCTAAACCGTCGAGTCCGCCGAGCGGATGGTTTGATGCGATAATACATTTTCCATTTTTCGGGATATTTTCCAAACCAGTTACTTCCACTTTCACCTTCATTTCGCCCAGCACAGAATCAATAAACTCAATGCCCTGCAAGTGACCGTGCCTCGACAAGTAGCCATTGAGTGCCTCAACATGCAGAATCCGTTTGAGATAATTGAGCACAAACCGGGGCATAAGCTTACGCAACAAAGGATTTTTGTCGTCGAGAACCTGTTCAAGGTTGATGTACTTGGTTTTAAAATCTTTTGGTGATGACATGATCTTTTTTCTGAAACATGAACAAAGATAAGCTAAATGCTGGAAATGTTGAACATGAATTCGGGTAAATGAAGAAAGAGGCCATATTGTATTCACAACTATATTCTCGCTATATTCTCGTCCGCGTTTGCAACGCGGATGCCATTGTTGTTATACATCCAACCATCCGCGTTACAAACCTTAATTCTCGTCCGCGTTTGTAACGCGGATGGTATTATCATTAAACAACCAAACATCCGCGTTACAAACGCGGACGAGACAGAGGCCTATCCATTTCCCTGAACCAGAAACCAGTCAAACCAGGCATCCATTTGTTTTGCGGAATTTGGGCGCAGCAGAGCATGCCGATCCTATTATAATGATGTAACCAACATTAATATCTGACAACTTCCCAAACCAATCCGTCAAAACACCAAAAGGCCACCTCAACAGTGAGGCAGCCTTTGGTACTATTTGGTTTTCAACTGATTAAACAGGTTCAGGCAGTTGGCCAATATATTATTACTTTATTCCGAGTTTGGTTTTTACCAACGGCAACACGTTGTCACCATTTTCGTAAAAAACAAGTGCACCGGTTCCCACATCAAAAATGTAGTTGTAGTTATTTTCGCGAGCCACTTCTGAGATAGCATTTTTCACTTTCTCGATCAAAGGATTAAAAAGCTCAGCTTGTTTAGCGCCCAAATCCTGATCGGCTGATTGTTGAAAAGCCTGAATACGGGCTTGCAAATCGGTGATTTCTTTCTCTTTGGTTTGACGGATTAAATCTGACATGGTGGCCACGTTATCCTGATATGAGGTAACTTTGGTCTGATACTCCATAGCCATAGCATTCATCTGCTGATCAAGATAATCAGCATAGGCTTTAAGCTCTTTCTGCAAAGAATCAGTTTCAGGCATCAGAGAAAGAATTTCGTTTGAGTCGATGTAACCCAATTTCAATCCGGTTTGCGCCATTCCTGCAAAAGAAACCAGCACGACAAGCGACAATAAAGTCAAGAGTTTTTTAAACGATTTCATCTTTTTTAATTCAATAAGTGGTTAAATATTCACGAATTCAGTCGGCAAACTTAGGAAAAAAACATACAGATTACACCCTAACTGAATTTTTGTCAAGTCAATATTATGAAACATTAACAATTCAGCAGCAAGCTAGTTTTCATCCCTTGAACGCTGGTCGCGCTTAACGGTCTGCATCACATTTCCAACTTCGTCTAACACATCGTCGCTGATGTCGAAATTGGGATTGGTATACAACATGGTTGTACCACCGGCTTTATCGAAAACAAAGGAATAATTCCGTGTGGTGGCAATCGTTTCGATGGCATTGTATACTTTTTCCTGAATAGGTTTTACTAACTCCTGACGTTTTTGAAAAAGATCGCCTTCAGGTCCGAAATATTTACGTTGTAAGTCTTTAACTTCTTGCTCTTTTTTCACGATTTCGTCTTCACGTTTGCGTTTTACGTCTTCCGGCAAAAGAACTGATTCGGCCTGGTATTTCTGGTACATTTCGCTTACCTGGGCATAGACAATTTCAATTTCTTTCTGCCATTTTTTAGAAAGGTCATCTAGTTCATCCTGGGCATCCTGAAATTCAGGAATATTGTCCAAAATATACTCTGTGTCAACGTAGGCGTACTTTTGATTTTGAGCCTGCATCTGAATCGATCCTAAAAACAACACGGCTGTAAACAGGATTGCGGGTAAAAACATGTTATTGGTTTTCATATGTCGTAAGATTTTATTTTTCGATATTATACAAAAATGTTGCCAAAAATGAAGCTAGTCGAGTGATTGATTAAGTGAAAAATGGAAATGACTTCCGTTGGCTGTGGGCAATCCCATAATCGGGTCGAAACCGTATGCCCAGTCTAGGCCCAGCATACCAAACATCGGAAGGAACACACGGATACCAACTCCGGCAGAGCGCTTAACATCAAAAGGATCGAAGCCTTGCGAGCCAAGCCAGGAATTTCCAGCCTCCACAAAAGTAAGGGCATAAATGGTTGAAGTAGGCGCTAGCGACAAAGGATACCTCAGCTCGAGAGAATACCTGGTAAATACGGTACCCCCGATATTTTTATTCTCATAATAATAAGGTGTTATCGACTCGTTGGTATAACCCCTCATCCCAATGATTTCGCGCCCGTCGAAATTATTATATCCCGAAAGCCCGTCACCACCCAGATAAAACCGCTCGAAAGGAGTTACACCCAAATCGCTGTTGTAATATCCCAGATAGCCAAAACGGAACCGGGAAGCCAGCACAAGTTTATCCATCAGTTCAAAATACCAGTAGGCTTTGAATTTCCACTTGTGGTATTCTATCCATTTGTATCTTTCGTTGTCATCCAACTGGCTGTAATCTTTATCAGAAAAAGCTGAATACGGCGGTGTTAGCTCCAATCCAAGCGACAGATCTGATCCACGGCGTGGATAAATGGGCTGGTCGATGGAGTTCCTGCCAAGTATTATTTCATAGCTCAGGTTATTGAAATCGCCATTGCCATCGCCTACGTAAAAGATGGTGCTGTAGTTTGTAAGTCGGTACAACTGCATGTTAACCCCCTGATAAAGGGTAAAGAAATCGTCAGGCCATTCGAGTCGTTTGCCAATACCTACCGTTACCCCATCAATAACAAACGCAGAACGCAGGGTATCAGATTTGGGAAGACCATTGGAATAAATTGAATGGTAATACGATACGGTGAGGGCATTTGGCTTACGACCGCCAAGCCAGGGTTCGGTAAACGAAACACTCCAGCTTAGGTAGTCTTTACCATATGTTTGGAAACGCAGGGAGAGCTTTTGGCCGTCGCCGCTGGGAATTGGTTTCCATGAATCTTTCCTGAAAAAGTTTTTTATTGAGAAATTATTAAAACTCAAACCAATGGTTCCGATAATACGTCCATACCCCCATCCTCCCGAGAGTTCGATTTGATCGGCTGATGTTTCTTCCACCTCATACTCAATATCTACCGTAGCATCAGCTGCATTGGGATTGATGTTTGGATTGATAGATTCGGCGTTAAAATAGCCCAGGTTGGCCAACTCGCGTGTTGTTCTGATGATATCGGATCGGCTGAAAAGCTGTCCTGGACGTGTACGCAATTCCCTGATGATCACATGGTCGTTTGTCTTTTGATTGCCTTTTACCGTTACATTGTTGATACGGGCTTGTTTGCCTTCAAAAATCCTGATCTCCAGATCAATAGAATCGTTATCGACATAGGTTTCAACGGGCGTCGCATTGAAGAAAAGGTAGCCGTTGTCCATGTACTGCGAGCTCACATCGAAACCGCTTGGATTGTATTGCAGGTTGGTTTCGAGCAACTCCTTGTTGTAAACGTCGCCATATTGGATGCCAAGAATCGCACTCAGAAAAGCCGATGGATAAACGGTATTCCCCACCCAGGTGATATTGCGGAAATAGTATTTATTGCCCTCGCTGATGGTGATGTCGATGGCCAGATTTTCGCCATCCAGGCGATACACAGAATCGACAACAATATGCGCATCGCGGTAACCCTTTTTGTTGTACTTGGCAATAATATTCTGCAAATCTTCTTTGTAATTCGACTCAATATACTTCGAGCCTTTGAAGAGATTAATGCGGTAATTCTCCTTTACATACTTCACAAACTCATCATCAATCTCCGAGAACTTCAGGGTAACAGCTGATTCTGCCACGTTCAGCACGAGAGGCCCGAGGCTGTCGAGCGGACGGAAAACTCCTCTGGCTTTCGTTTCTTTTAGCGCCGACTTCACGGCATCATCGTTTAGCTCTGTGTTGCCTAAAATGTTGATCACGCGGATTTTAACCTTTTTATTCTTTTTAATATTGATTTTGAGATCGACGAAATTCTTGTTTTTTTTATCTATTTCTTGTTCAATTTCCACTTCGCTGTTCAAAAACCCTTTGTCGGCATAAAACCCTTGAATAATAGATTTGGTGCGTACGATGAGGTGATCGGTAACCACGTCGCCACGAGTCAGGTTTATTTTTTCACGTATGTCGTCGGCCTCACTTTTTCTGATGCCCTCGAAAGAAAACTTACTTAGGCGGGGACGTTCCTGCAGGTGAATAGTTAAGAAAATATTGGTTCCTTTTATGCTGCTGGCCGTAATGCTCACGTTATCAAACAGACCTTGCTCCCACAGTTTTCTGATTGCGCCTGTAATTTCATCGCCGGGCACTTTCACCCGTTTACCAATTTCGAGCTCAGAAAGCATGATGATGACATTTTTATCAAGATACTCAACACCCGACACCTCTACCCCGCCGATCACATATTCTGTTGGACGCTCGTAATTGATTTTCGACAGATCGCTCCCTATGCTGATCTGGGCAAAAAGTGGTCCACTCATCAACATCAGGCCGATCCACATCAGGGACAGGGTTATTTTTTCAACTCCTTTAATCATCGCACTTTTTTGCTTTTAGTTGCTCACTTGTCATTCCAAAACGCCTTTCGCGGATTTGGAATTCAATTATCGCCTTGTAAAAATCCTCTTTTCTAAATTCCGGCCACAAGGTGGGGGTAAAATAAAATTCAGCATAAGCAGCCTGCCAAAGCAGAAAATTACTAATCCGCTGCTCACCGCTCGTTCGTATAACCAGTTCAGGATCTGGCATGTTGCAGGTGGTGAGCTGTGATGAGAAAGCTGCTTCATTGATTTCGGTTGCAGAGAGCTTTTTCGATTCCACCATGACTGCCAATTTTTTCGCCGCTTCCAGAATCTCCCAACGTGCACTGTAACTCATGGCCAGGGTAAGGGTCATCCGTTCGTTGCTTTCCGTTTTTTGCATGGTGTCTTTTAAGCGGAGGTAATTTTCATGCGGAAGACTATCCAAATCGCCGATAGCGTTCAATCGCACCTTATTTTTATTTAATGTTCCCAGCTCGCTAACAATGGTTTCAACGAACAATTGCATCAGCGCATCCACCTCTTCTTTAGGCCTATTCCAGTTTTCGGTAGAAAAAGTGTACAGGGTGAGGTATTTAATGCCCAGTTCAGCAGCAGCCTCAGTTACTTCACGCACCGATTCCACACCTTCATGATGACCCACCACACGTTCCAGTCCCTGCCGTAATGCCCAGCGTCCATTGCCATCCATGATGATGGCCACATGTTTTGGCAATTTATCAAGACAAATGTTTTCTTTTAAACTTCCCATAGACTTCCCTTTTACCACTTGAGATTATCGCATCTCTGTTTACTATACAGATCGAATTTATAGCTAATGGTAACTCCGGCATAGGCCACCCAATCGAAGTTTTTTTCATCGCCGCGCTGCATGCCGGGCTGGTGGTTCATCGTGGGGTCGCTGAGAATTTCAGCAGGCACGTCCGGGTTTATTTTAGTTCCATCCAAATAATAAGTTTTGCTCACATCGTCGATGTAGTCGGTAAATGTTTTTCGAAGTCCCCATTCCACATTAAGGCCAAGACGTTTCGAGAGGCTGTATTTTAACCCAATACCGAATGGAATCGAGACACTCCATTGGTTATAAGGACTTCCAAAACCATTGTTCTGACCTTCTGTACCCAGAGGCTGTAGTTTTACGCCGTCGAATGATTTTGGAGTAAACGTAAAAAAGCCCACCCCGGCAAAGAGATAAGGTGAATAGTTGTTTTTTTTACTTCCGGTAAAATATTCCCAGAAACTAAATTCTGCCACCAAGGCAAAATCGTTAAGGTTTGTTTTAAAATTTAAAGAAGCGTCCCCGGCATCGCTGGTCATTTGTTTACTGCCTGTAACCTGACCTCTTGTATAACTTAACCTGAACGACCACCTCGAATTTTTGCTGTATCGTGCCGAAACACCAAAGGCAGGCTGTGTTTTAACGAAAGGCATTCCCGGGTTCATTTCGCCAACATAATAGGAACCACCGCCAAAAAGACCGAGTTCAAGATTCTGAGCTTTTAGCGAGGGAGTCAGCATAAAAACACTGATAACCAGCGCGATAATGTGTGGAAACAATTTGTTATTCAAAGCAATTTCTTTCATTGTGAATTTGAGCGCCAAAATTAATCCTTTTTACTTTAAAACCCCCATTACTCCTGATTTCATTTCTGATAATGCAATTGCGGGTTACCCTAATCAAACTCATTATTTATTTTTTTATTATACCCTGTTCAAATTCGATTGTTGCTGTCGGTAGTCAACGCCCCAAAGCAATTTATCGCGTATTGTTGAGAAAAATGTTTTGTGCGGCATGGTGATTAAATTTATTTCAAAATCGCACTTTTTAATGACCAGTTCTACTTCTTTGTTGATTTGCCGCTGCCGCGAATCAAGCGACATCAGGTATTGCGCTTCACGCCCTTCTACTCTTATTTTTATGGTGCTCGAATTCTGAATAACAATGGGCCGCACAGTGAGATTGTGAGAGGCGATCGGAGCAATCACAAAATTTTGAGATCCGGGTGTAAGTATTGGACCGCCAACGCTTAACGAGTAAGCGGTTGAACCTGTAGGCGTGGCTACTATCAGGCCATCACCGTAATAGGTGTTTAAAAACAGATCATCAATGTATACGTGAACCAGAATAAGCGACGGGTTGGCATTGCGGTAGATGGTCAGGTCGTTGAGCGCAAAATTCAGGTTGCCAAACAAATCAACCGGAGATTCGAGCTGTAACAACGCTCGTTTGTCGAGTGTGTAATTACCTGATTTAACATGCTTAACAGCCTCCTCAATTTCATCTTTGGATACACTCGACAAAAATCCCATTCGCCCCAGGTTTATTCCCAGAATCGGAATTCCCGAACCTCTAACGTAAGGAACGGTGTCAAGGATAGTACCATCGCCGCCTACTGAAAAAAGCATGTCGGCCTGTTGTGCAACCTCCTCATAAGTACTAAAAGTTTTGGGAGATTGGTGAAATAATACGGCATCGGTAAGTGATTTGAGGTAAGGTTCGAAAAAAATAACCTCAATATCTGAATCATGCAGCACATCCAGCAACAATTGCAGAAACTTTTTCTGAAAATCCGAATAACCTTTACCAAATAGTGCAATTCTCATACAACAGCATTTTGCCTGACAAAAGTAATTTAATTAGCATAGAATGGAAGGAGCATGAGGTGCTAAACGACTGAAAAAGGCAGTAATTAACGTTTTTTAACGGGATGAAACGGACTAAATCGGAGCCACAAAATTGATAAACACCCCTGTTTTTCTTTGTTTGTTTATGGCCATTTCAACACGAATGACGACATCGTAATAGGTTACAAAATCAATTCCTACGCCTGTCCCCCAAAGCAGCTGATTCGACAATGGATTAACCGCACCATGGTAGATATCGCTTACATAGCCCATATCGAAGAACAAATTGGCATACAAAGCAAAAAACACCTCGCTGAATTTTGGCGACTTAATCCAGGGTATTTGAACAGTTTTTTGTGGGAAAATCTCGAACTTCAGGTTAGATTTGAAAACGCTGTAATTCTGGCCATCCACTACGTAAAGCTCATAACCCCTGACATCCATATCGCTATAACCCAAACCGGCGGAAACAAAATAAGGCCGATCGCGATCACCGGAAAGACGGGCCGAGAAATTATAAGCAAAGTACCAGCGTTTGTATAACGGCACATACTGGTCGAAAGAAGCACCTACCCATAACAAATCAACTCCATCGTTGAAAATGCCGAGACCCAATTTAAGAACCTGGGCATCGAAGTAGTACCCATCGAGTGGATAGGGTTTATAATCGCGAAAATCCAACTTAAAGGTATAATCCAGTTGGAAATATCGGCAAACTGTACCACACGAAAAATCAGGGTTAAGCTTTAACAGTGTGTCCTGAAACTGGTATTGATAAAAGCCTGCGCCGAAATTGTGCAGATCGTTAAATCCGGGACGCAGGGTGTAGTTAAACGTTCCGAAAAAAAACTTCCGCGCATAATTAACCGCCGAGTGGTAGTACAGTTGCTTGTTATCGACAGTTTCAAAAGCCACTTCATGGTTGTATTGCATGCCTCCCGCAACAACCAACCCACTCACTTGCTTTGCATTAAGATAAGGAATTGTCCACCGAAAAGCCAACCGCATGTCGTACCCTGTTTGCACAATGATATTCAGACGCTCCATTCTACCCCTGAAATTTTCAATACGTAAATCAATGCCATAGTTGAGCCGATTTAAATCTCCTTTTTGCAACCAGGCATTCAAATTGCGGTCGGCAAACTGAAAAATCGGTATCGGCCAGATATACCATCGCTCGACCACAGACACTTGTATCCGACAAGTTGCCCCACTTACGTTTTTTGTGATGGTAACAAAATTAAACAAGGATCGGTTCATTAAATTTTGTCTGCTTTTAACGATCAGGCTATCAAGTTCTTCCATCGGATAGCTATGGCCATGGGTGAATTCCAGCTCACGCAAAATAATGTTATCGCGGGTAACCTTGTTTCCGACAAGCACAACGCTGTCAACAAGTACCTTATCAGACGGTGACGGAGTTTGAGCCGGGTTAGCCAGCCAATAGCTTTGTAAGATGAGCAGCAGGAGTAGTTCAGGGTAGAAAGGTAGGCGCATAATTACATTTTAAGGTAATTCATCAGCGAGTCATAGTTCTCTTTCATATCTTCCTGGCCGATGTCTTCACCAAAAGACGCCCACACATTGTATTTATACCGATCGAATGTTCTGAGGATGAAACTGATATTGATTAGGTTGACTTTTATAATGACCGTCAGCCGGGTGGAATCGAAACCGGATACGAGCAACACATTCAAAATTTTGGCATTGTTCGATTCAATGATGTTCGCAATTTCGGTCAAACTATAATCCACTTCGCTCACCTCCAGCACAATAACCCCTCCGGGACTATCAGCCGATAGGCTATGGGCCAGAAAACCAAGTAAACTTGAAATGGTTATGCAGCCCAAATAGTGGTTTTCAGCATCTATAACAGGTATAATGGACAATTTCTGCTTGTTTACCAGAGCCAACAAGTCGTAAACAATCTGGTCGTCGTTAATATAAAAATCTTCGTAATGAATGAGTTCGGGTGAAATCGGCTGTGATATATCGGCTAACCCGAGTAGCTCCTTCTCTACCACAACACCTTGAAAAAACCCTTGATCGACCACCGGAAAATGCGACACCTTGTAATCATCCATGCGGACAAGTGCCTGACTTACTGTCTCTGTAAAAAGCAAAGGCAGTACCTCTTCCTGTATAAGTTGTCGTGCTATCATGCTACAAAACTAATACTTTGATTTCGATTGTTGACCAATCCCGCGTCACGATTTTATTTCATCAAGCATATTCATGTAATTGATGTATCTGAATTCAGCTATTTCATCGCGGTTCAAAGCCTCTTTAACGGCACATCCCGGCTCATCTAAATGCAAACAATTGTTGAATCGGCATTGGTCCATCCGCATTCTGAATTCCGGAAAACGATGCCCCAGCTCAGAGGGCTCAAATTCAACCAGACCAAACTCCTTAATGCCAGGGGTGTCGATTACCGCACCACCAAACGATAACGGAAACATCTCGGCAAAAGTAGTGGTATGCATCCCTTTGTCGTGAGCAGTGGAGATGCTGCCTGTTTTTAAATCAAGTATGCCGTCTGCGCTGTTGATAATAGCCGATTTACCAACACCCGAATGACCTGACAACAGGCTTACCTTGTTGGTCAGCATTTCACGAAAGGCATCAATGTTAAGGTTATTGAGTGCTGAAGTGGCCAGGCATTGGTACCCCAGATTTTGATAGGTACGCATCAGCCATTGCAGATAGTCCTCAATTTCACCTTTATAGAGGTCAGTTTTATTAAAAACAATGACGGCAGGAATATGATAAGCTTCAGAGGTTACCAACAAGCGATCGATAAACCCTGTAGAAGTTCGGGGTTTTATTAAGGAAGCCAATATGACCATTTGATCGATGTTGGCGGCGATGATATGCGATGCTTTGGAAAGCTTTGTGGCCTTGCGAATCAGGTAATTGGTTCGTGGCTCGATGTGGGTAATGTTGCCTCCTGAGTCCCCTTCCGACACCTCAACAATGACCCTGTCACCCACTGCAATGGGATTGGTAGTGCGAATACCCCTGATTCGGAACACGCCTTTTAACCGACAATCCATCACACTCTGGTCGGCAAAAAGCACCGAATACCAACTTCCCGTCGACCTGATCACAGTCCCTGAAACACTTACACTCTTCATACCCAATATTAAATCTGATAAAATTAATTCTGAAAAAGGTCTAAAAATACAAACTTTTCTTATATTTGACCCCTGTTCAAATCAATAGCCTGTATATATGACATTACTTTACTATCTTTCGTTTGCGGTAGCCCCTCTCCTTATTCTTTTATTCGTAGCCTACCTGCGCTTCAAGTTTACTATCAAGAGCCTGAAAAACATCCAGTTGGCAGTAATTGTGGGCATCATTTCAGTAGCCTTGCTGTTCATTGCCAATTACTTCATCGAATTAAGGTGGCACGGGCAATACAGCAACATGAGGCGGATGGCCTTTTTCGTGTTTATTATCACCGCCTTTAGTTCCGAATTGGCGAAGTTTCTCTTCCTGAAGGTAAAATTCTACCAGCTGAAAACATTTACCGGCCCTCTGGAAGGCATCATTTACTCAGTGTTTATCAACTTGGGATTTGCCTTGGCCGCCGTTGTACTTTACGCTTATGGCATCCTGGGTTTACCCGACAAGATTCACAATTTCTCTTTATTTTTATATACTTATCCAATTGCCAGCATCATTTTTGGCATCTGCATGGGATTTTTCGTTGGCATGGGTAAGGTGCGCAAAAATGGCTTCATCGACAACAGCACGGGACTTTTTGTATCCACCTTTTTCCATGGGTTATATTATTTTGGTTTCATCACTTCCGATATTCGCCTTTTGATTTTCACGGCCATTGGTTTCTTTGTCATCGGAATAACCCTGGTGGTAAAAAGTGTAACACAGCGTTTAGAGCAGAAATAATCAGGAAATCAGTTTAAAAAGTTTACCGGGGAGGCTTTTCACAAGCCCTTCAAATTCAAGGTTTAACAGGGCGCTGGCCACTTTAGAAGCAGGCATATTGGCTTTTACTATCAGATGATCCATGCCGATGGCCTGTCGGGTATCAAGCAATTCCATCAGTATTTTTTCTTCCTCCGTTAACACCACGAAAAGGCTTCTTTGCGCTTTGGCCGGTTTTTTCAAGTCGTCCCAACCCATGATGTAGGAAATATCGCGCAACGATTCAGCCAGCGCCGCCCGATTCGACTTGATGAGCATGTTACAACCTTGCGAAGCCGGATCAGAGGTTCGGCCTGGCACGGCAAACACGTCACGGTTGTACGAGTTGGCTAGTCCGGCGGTAATCATTGCCCCACCTTTTTGAGCAGATTCTATCACCACCACGGCATCGCACATGCCAGCCACGATCCGGTTTCGTTTGGGGAAATTTTCACGATCGGGGTTAGTGCCCGAAGGAAATTCTGTTAACAATCCGCCATGCTCAAGCATACTTACGGCCAGCCGGTGGTGCTGCAAAGGGTAAATCCGGTCGTGTCCGTGGGCCATCACCCCCACGGTTTCAATCCCGCAGTCGACAGCCTTGCGGTGAGCACATCCATCAATACCGTAGGCCAGCCCACTCACCACCACCACCTCTTTGGCTTTCAGGTCTTCGATCATCTCAGCACACCGATCCCGACCATAATCAGTAGCCTTGCGCGTACCCACAAAAGCTATCATGCGCGAGGCATTTAAATCAGCAGTACCTTTATAATATAGCAGCAATGGACCATCCTCGCAGTTAAGCAGCCTGCGCGGGTAGTTGGCATCGGTATAAAAAAGTGGTTCCAGGTCATTGCTCACAATGAATTCAATTTCGCGCTCAGCACGATGAAGCACTTGTTGGCTCAGGATACTGTTAACGGTGGCTTGTCCGATACCCGGAATTTTTAATAGTGCAGCACGTTTTTCATGAAAAATTGCTTCCACCCCCGCGCAATACGACACCAGTCGTTTTCCATTAACGTCACCAACACCGGGGATTAGCGTAAGGGCAATTTGATATTTTAGCAAGTCGGGGTTCATCGTGTCAAAAGTATGACATTTTTATTTCCGTGTTACTTTTTGGTGAAATTTTTAGTAAACAGGGAATGACTATTTTTGCCCCATGTCTGAGATAAAAAAAACAGTAGTGGTTTGTCCGTTGGATTGGGGTTTGGGCCATGCTACCCGCATGGTTCCAGTCATTAATCAGCTTCTTCAGACGAAAATTCATGTCGTTATCGCAGCCAACAACCGCCCATTGGCTTTTCTGGAACAACGGTTTCCATCCTGCACTTTTGAAGTTCTTCCAGGTTATCGTCCTCATTATCCTGCTCTCGGTATATTTATGCCATTTAAATTAGTGGCCGATTTACCCCTTATGCTCTTTCATGCCCTGAAAAGCAGAAAAAAACTAAAGCAAATTGTAAAAAATCACCAGGCATCAGGCTTGATTTCGGATAACCGGTACGAATTATTTCTACCAAAAACTTACAATGTCTTTATCACCCATCAGCTTCATTTGCAAACTTTTGGATGGCAGAAAATCTTTCAACCCCTGCTGGATGCTGTGGTGAAGTTTTTTCTTAACAAATTCCATGAGGTCTGGATTCCGGATCTGGAGGGGAGTTTAAACCTAAGTGGAAAGCTGGCTCATCCGCTATTAAAACTCACTGTTCCACAGAAATATATCGGTCATTTATCCCGGTTTGCTACTGTTTCGCCTCCCCAAACAACAGCTTCATGCGATTTACTGATCATCCTTTCAGGGCCTGAACCACAGCGCACAATGCTGGAGAAAACCCTGACCCAACAAGCCCTTGAATTACCAATAAACACTGTTTTGGTCCAGGGCAAACCAGGTGAAACTACAGATCGGCATGATTCGCACCTTCACATATACAATCATCTGGACGACGCCACCCTGGCCGGTTATATGAAAAAAGCACAGCTCGTGGTAGCCCGTCCGGGTTACAGCACCCTGATGGATCTGGCTTGCTTTGGCAAAAAAGCCGCTTTCACCCCCACGCCCGGACAAACCGAACAAGTGTACCTGGCAAACAGGCTTAGCAGGAAAAAACAGTCTTTTAGCCAACCCCAAAATCTTTTTAGCTTGCGTGAAGCATGGGAAACACGCCATGCGTTTGCCGGAATACCTCGCCTGCAAAACGACAATCAACTTTTCACTACGATCAATCATTTCGTTGATCACATAAACTTTTGATAAAACATGGCCAATAGAATAAAAGACACCCTCGCTAAACTGGATCGATGTATCACCCGTCCGGTATGGAACATTGCAGGAAGTGTTTTTGTTGCTATCGGTGTTATCGGGATTTTTGTTCCCATTTTACCCACCACCGTTTTCCTGCTTATTGCAGCCGCCTGTTACAATAAAGGCTCTGAAAAATTCCATCACTGGCTGATTAACAACAAGCTGCTTGGCCCTTACATTGCCAGCTACCGACAAAAACAGGGAATTCCTAAGTCGGCCAAAATAAGGGCTATTGTACTTTTGTGGGTTACGTTGAGCATTTCAGCCTATGTGGTAGCCCGATGGCATGTTACCATTATTCTGCTGGCCGTGGCTGTGGGCGTAACCTTGTTTTTGCTTACGCGAAAAACTTACAAGCCTTAAACAGGCCAAATTGCTTAACTTTGTCATCAAAACAACTAAATACGACTAAAAAATGCTGATAGAAAAAGATATGAATTTGGCGGATGTGCTACATCACGACCACAACCTGATACCGGTAATCAATCGATTTGGAATAAAACTGGGCTTCGGTGACAGCACCATTGAAGAAATTTGCAGTGACCTAAACATCAACCTCGATTTTTTTCTCACCATCACCAACACCTATCACGATCCGCGCTATTTCGCCAACAGTCACCTGAAATCATTCGATGTGTACCTTTTGGTGGATTACTTAAAACAAACACATAAAAACTACCTCAACGACCGCATTCCCTACATTGCCCGCCTGATAAAGCAGTTGATGGAGGATACTACCGAACATAAAGCTTCCATGAAACTTCTTGAGAATTTTTACAAAGAATATGTTAACGAGCTCACCCGCCACATCGAACGCGAAGAAAAGGTGGTTTATCCCTATGTGTTAAAATTAGAAAAGGCCATCGACACCGCCGTTTTTCCGGACGAACTTACCCATCAGGTAAAAACCTATTCGATAACCGATTACGAAAAAGAACATGAGAATGTGGAGGAAAAGCTATTCGACCTAAAAAACATCATCATAAAATATTTACCTCCTACGAGCAACCAAAATCTGTGTTTTAGCATTATTCATGAACTTTTTATTCTGGAAAAAGACCTGAACGAACATGCCCGCATCGAAGACACTATTCTTGTCCCAAAAGTGGAGTCGATGGAATATGTTATTCTAAACAACAAGAACTAATGGCCAAAGCAACCAGAGTAATAATCATTGAGCAGGCTTATCTGCTCGCAGCAGGCCTGGAGGCGCTTGTGGGTGAATTGCATGGCGTTTATGTGGAGCATGTTTATCACGGCAGCGAACCCAATCTGACTGAGAAAGTGCTCGGCCACAAGCCTGACATCATCATTGTTGATCCGAATTCATTGGGCGAGCAGTTTTTTTCAATCATGAAAGCCTTTCAAAACGAAACTGACATCAAGGTTGTTGGGTTACTTTCCGACAACGCCCCCAATCCTATCAAAGGCAGGTTTTCGCATCAGCTAAACCGAAACCATTGCAAGTTCGATTTACTCGAAGACCTGAAGAAAATAATCGGAAATGATCTGGAGAAGAAACCCTCTCATAACCAGAAGTTAAGCAACCGCGAGATTGAACTCCTTAAACAAGTGTGCCTTGGACTTACCAACCAGGAAATAGCCGACAAGCTGTTTTTGAGTGTGCATACCGTGATGACCCACAGGAAAAACATCACCAAAAAACTGGGAATCAAAACAGTAAGTGGTTTAACGGTTTATGCGCTGATGAACAATCTCGTGGATATCAGGGAAGTTGAAAACAGGGGGTAAATTATTCAACAATCCAATTTGGCCGGGAGGAAGTATAGTCCAACAATTTTGTTCCCAATTCTTTCGAAAACATGACACCAAGATTAATGGCGTCTACTTTCGATTCAAATTTCCCGATGGCAATTTGCTTGTTTTTTCCATAGACCAACGCTACTTTTATCGAATCGCTGGTAGTATCAGTGGCGATTCTCGACACATAAATATTCTGGTGGAGTCGTTCCCTGTAAATAGTAATATAATCTATTGTCGGCAAAGGCTTCCATTTACCCACGTAAACAAATAACAAGGAGGTGTATTCACGGTAACGTTTGTTGACTGTATCAATTTCAACACCTTCGTGAATGGTAAATAATGCCCCTGCAATGGGCAATAAATAAAAGATAACTGGACTTTCCGAACTCCAAAACATAAAAACACCTATGATCAGGAGCATAATTCCGGCTGCCATTATGGGCATGGTACAACCTTCTTCCGTTTTGACCCGGAATTTATTTACCTTTTGTTTCATTTATCCCACTTTGTATCAAAGAGGCAAATGTAACAAAACTGATTTATAAGCAATCAGCACCCTGGTGAAAATGATCAGTGGAAATTTACTAATTTTGCACACTTTTTCAACTGCTTATGAACATCCAGAAAGAAATAAAACGTCGACGTACTTTTGCTATTATAAGTCATCCAGATGCCGGAAAGACTACACTCACCGAGAAGCTGCTGCTTTATGGCGGCGCTATTCAGGTGGCAGGAGCTGTAAAGTCAAACAAAATAAAAAAGACTGCCACTTCCGACTGGATGGAGGTTGAGCGCCAACGCGGCATTTCTGTGGCCACTTCGGTGATGGGTTTTGAATATAACGACATAAAAATCAATATTCTAGACACACCGGGACACCAGGATTTTGCTGAAGACACCTTCCGCACCCTGACGGCTGTCGACAGTGTAATCGTAGTAATTGACGTGGCCAAAGGCGTTGAACCTCAGACCGAAAAACTGGTTGAGGTCTGCCGTATGCGCAAAACCCCCATCATCGTTTTTATCAATAAACTCGACCGCCCGGGGAAAGATGCCTTTGAATTATTGGATGAAATTGAACAAAAACTTCACCTCACCGTTACACCACTCAGCTGGCCCATTAACATGGGAGCAAACTTTAAAGGGGTGTACAATATTTTTTCACGCAACCTTGCTCTCTTCACTCCCAACAAACAAACCATCGAAACTGGTGTTGAAATCGACGACCTGAAAAGCCTGGAGGTAGACAAATATCTACCACACGATGCAGCCAAACTGCGCGAAGAAGTAGACCTCGTTTCAGGGGTATATCCTGAAATGGACATCAAAAAATACCTCGCTGGAGACCTGTCGCCGGTATTCTTTGGCAGTGCCCTCAACAACTTCGGGGTGCGCGAACTCCTCGACAACTTCATCCAGATAGCTCCTCCCCCACAGGGTAAGGATAGCGACTTACGCCACGTAAACCCTGACGACAATGAGTTTACGGGTTTCGTATTTAAAATTCATGCCAACATGGATCCCAACCACCGCGACCGCATCGCCTTCGTGCGCGTGGTTTCAGGTGTGTTTCTGCGCAATACCAACTACTTGCATGTACGCCTGAACAGGAAGTTGAAATTTGCCAGTCCTACCGCTTTCATGGCACAGAAAAAAAGTGTGGTCGATGAGATGTATCCCGGCGACATAGTTGGGCTGCACGATACGGGGAATTTTAAAATCGGGGACACCCTTACTGAAGGTGAGATTTTGAATTACAAAGGCATTCCCAGTTTCTCACCTGAGCTGTTTAAATACGTTGAAAATGCCGATCCGATGAAATCGAAACAGTTGGCCAAAGGGCTCGAACAACTTACCGACGAAGGCGTTGCCCAGCTGTTTACGGGCAAGCACACGGGACGCAAAATTATTGGAACGGTTGGCGCTTTGCAGTTTGAGGTAATTCAACACAGGCTGGAACACGAATACAGTGCCAAATGCCGCTACGAACACATCACACTTCACAAAACGGCTTGGTTTACAAGCAAAAACAAAGTTCAGCTTGATGATTTCAGGGCACGCAAAGCCAACCAAATCGCCCTCGACAAAGAAGGCCGCGAGGTTTTTCTGGCCGATTCGGCTTTTGCATTGCAAATGGCGCAAGAAAAGTACAAGGATATCCGGTTTTACTTCACCTCAGAATTTTAGCTTACTGATAACCAAAAAACTAAAAAAGAGGCCTCACGCATGAAGCCTCTTTTTTCCTTTTTACAATAAGCCCTGTTAACGAATCATCATTTTATGGGTCGATTTATACTGACCAGCTGTTACGGTATAAAAATAAATACCATCGCTTAGGGAGGTGGCATCAATCGACAGGGTATGTTTTCCGGCCGCTTTGTACCCAAAATCAGAAACCATCACCTTTTGACCTGTCAGGCTAAACACTTCCAGGTTTACGTTGGCGGTTTCGCGCAGCGTAACCTCGAACCAGGAACTACCCTGAAACGGATTGGGGTAGTTTTGGGTAACCTCGGGAGCAGAAATCCCAATTTCTTCATTGCCAACCGGCATAAAAGGCCCAACGTTAAGGTAAACAATTGAGTTAAGCACCGGGTCATGCTGAGGAGGATCAGGCTGAATACTTGTTCCGGGCATGTTATCCGACTGATAAATCAAACTAATTTTATCAGTTGG
>DJVY01000033.1:2602-2924 GCA_002440885.1 Bacteroidales bacterium UBA6244 | reverse complement strand
GGAACACTTGAAACAGGAAAAACACAGGCTTCGCTATCAGTTTATCCCAATCCGTCGAATGGCAACTTCCAGGTGATTATTCCGGAGGAAGTTAAATTTGATAAAATACAGATAATCAATAATCTCGGGATGATTGTGCATGAAAGTACTGTCCCTTCTAATGAGCGCATGGTGGAATTCACGAGAAAATTAGGCTTAGAACCCGGTTTATATTTTGTGAAAGGTGTGGGTGCAAGCAACAGCGAAAAAATTAAAGTTGTTATTAATTAAAGTCTTCCATACGGCATTGTTCGACAACGCAGCGTAATATAAAATCTCCCTT
>DJVY01000033.1:1207-2554 GCA_002440885.1 Bacteroidales bacterium UBA6244 | reverse complement strand
AGTTTGTTATAAAATCACAAGGCGCGTCGTAATGGCATCCTGATCAACTATTTAAATTCTGAAAGTTTTTGTAAAAACGAAAGCTCTTTCTGGAATTAATAAAACTGAATGACTTGTAAATTAATTAATTACAAATTTCTACCAAATGAAAAAAATTATTATCACCTGGGGATTGTTGGTGTTCATCGTTGGCCTGAGTGTTTCATCTGCCATTGGACAGTCAATTAGCCCCACATCAGTTACAAAAGCTGTACATTTCGACAAATCTGAGCCTTTACGGGACGTAGAACCCATCCCACTCGGTCAGCGCGAACGTACCTGGAAAAACAAGGTTATTCCGAACATTTTTGATTTCGGCAAGTTTAACCGCAAAGCCTCCTGGAACACAGGTGAGGACAAAGCCTTACAAAAAGTGTCGGGGCATCCCATGAATTCGGATGCCGTAATTGAGGTCAATGTCGGTGGAATAACCAATATTTATAATATTGCTCCTCCTGATACTGACGGTGATGTTGGCCCTGATCATTACTTCCAGATGGTGAATAATGGTTTTGCCATTTACAACAAAAATGGAGTAAAAGTTTACGGTCCTGCCGATAACATTACTTTATGGAATGGATTTCCCGGTCCGTGGTCGGGCACAAATGATGGGGACCCTGTCGTTTTATACGATGAATACGCCGATCGCTGGATTGCTACTCAGTTTTCGTTGCCCAATTACCCTAACGGACCTTTTTACGAGCTTGTTGCTGTTTCCGAAACCGGAGATCCGCAAGGCGCTTGGTACCGCTATGCTTTTCAATTCGACAACATGCCCGATTATCCAAAATTTGGCATATGGCCCGATGGTTATTACTTTACTTCAAACCAGTTTAATAGTGGCAGCTGGGTGGGTGGAGCCATAAGCGCACTCGACCGCGATGCCATGCTGGTTGGAGATCCAAATGCCGAAATGTTGTTCTTTGAAATGGGTGCTAGCAATGGTAGTATCCTCCCTGCTGATGCTGACGGAAGCATGGCACCACCTGCAGGTTCTCCTTGTTATTTTGTAGCTCTGGCGGGCAATACAGTCAAACTTTGGGAGTCGAATATCGATTGGAATAACACAGGTGCTTCTTCTATCGATTATCTCGGTTATGTGGCTGTGCAACCCTATACCGATAACAACATTAATATTTCGCAACCGGGAACCTCTCAAAAACTTGACGATTTGGCCGGGCGTCTTATGTATCGCTTGCAATACCGCAACTTTGGCGATTATGAAGTAATGGTTACTAACCATACCGTAAATGCTAACGGAGCTGGTCAGGCAGGTGTTCGGTGGTATGAACTTCGTAAATATGATGG
>DJVY01000033.1:0-1132 GCA_002440885.1 Bacteroidales bacterium UBA6244 | reverse complement strand
GCCGGAGCACCAATGGGGCTTGGTGTGCTCGATATTGGTGAAATATCAATCAAAGAAGGTACAAAATCTCAGTCAGGAGTCGATCGTTGGGGTGATTATTCGGCCATGTCGGTTGATCCCAGTGATGGCTATACATTTTGGTATACAACCCAGTATTCAAATGGCGGATGGAGCTGGCGTACTCAGATTGCAGCGGTGAATTTTGCTCAGGCTCCCACTCCTGCATTTAGTGCCGACAACGTTATTATCCCTGTTGGTGAAACGGTTAACTTTTTCGACGAAAGCATGAACCTGCCTACAGAATGGGAATGGTCGTTCGATGGTGGCGAACCTGCGACTTCAACTGATCAAAACCCGGCCGGAATTCAATACAATACCGAAGGTAGTTTCACGGTAGAGCTTACCGCAGGAAACGAAATTGGAAGCAATACCCTTGTTAAAGAGGCCTATATCACCACCAGTACTACCATCTTACCTGAGGTTGAATTTGAAGTGAGCGCAGAGGAAGGTTGCACTTCTGATACCATTTACTTCACCGATTTAACAGCTTATTTGCCACGCCAGTGGAATTGGGAGTTTAACCCTAATACCGTTACTTTTATTGAAGGAACCGATGCTTCAAGCCAAAATCCTGTGGTAATCTTCAACGGAGCGGGAACCTATTCGGTTACACTTACCGCCACCAATTTGAATGGATCTTCATCCCTCGAAAAAGTTGATTTGTTCAGAGCAGGTGGACTCGCACCTTATTTTATTGAAACTTTCGAAGACGGGTTAGCCTTGAATAACTGGGTTGTTGAAAAAGCAGCAAGTGATATCTCCTGGCAGATTTATGAAACTGGAGGCACTACCCCTGGAAATCAGTCGATTGGAATTGAATTGCGCGACAAGCCAGAAGGAGAAAGAGACCGGCTTATTTCACCGGCTTTTAATCTTAGTGGTTTGAGCAGCGCCTCACTCGAGTTTCAATACGCCTACGCTCAACGCAACGATCGGCTTTACGACTCACTCATTGTGTATATATCATCCGATTGTGGTAGCTCATGGACACGCATTTTCTCAGGAGGTGAGGACGGGTCAGGGAATTTTGCCACCCACGAACTAACCAGCAGCTTTTGGCCTGAAACAGCGT
>DJVY01000052.1 GCA_002440885.1 Bacteroidales bacterium UBA6244 | reverse complement strand
TCAAGATCGTGATGGGTTTTCATTTGATATGTGCATTTTGAACTATGATGCGTGAACTGTGATCTGTGGCTGATTACCGATTACCGATCACCGATTACTGATTACTGATCACCGATTACTCATTACACTTCTTCAAAAAACGTATCTGTATCCTCCGGATCAAAGTGTTCATTAATCCAGAAGATGGTATAGAGTTCTTCGTCTCCCACATTCGTGATGTTGTGGGTGTGCCAGATGGGCATGTCAACGAAGCTGGGTTGTGTGCCATCAAGTTCGAAGGTCATTACTTTGTCGGTTCCTATGCGGCGCAACTCAATTGTGGCTTTGCCTTTGATCACAGCGAAACGTTCGGCTTTGCGGGTGTGGAAGTGGTTGCCACGGGTGATGCCGGGCACGGTGGTGCTGAAGCTGATCTGGCCTCCGCTGTTGAGTTTGACGGTTTCAACGAAGCTGCCTCTGTTGTCGGTGTTGAGTTTCAAGTGGTAGGGAAAGAAGGTGGAGTGGTCGAGGTAGCAGAGGAAGGTGTTCCAGAGGTTGCGCATGGCTGGATTACTGAGGTCAGGGATTTCGCCCCGGTTGTAATATCCCTCTTTAAAAGATTGGAGGATTTTCAGTAATCCGGAGACTTTTAGTGTAGTAGTGTGTTGGACTCTCACTTCTTGAAGTGCAATTTTGTCTTCTGATTGAATTTTTTGAACCTCCTCAATCATTTTTATAAAATGGTTCACCAGTTCGCTGACATAAATAAGGTTTAATGTGCCGTCAACTTCTATTTTTGGTGTTTCGTTATGTGTGAGTTGGTGGCAGAAAGTAGCTACCACGCTGTTGTAATAAGGATGTCCAAAGGGACCAAACACATTAGGAATTACAAATCCGCTGAAAGAGGCATTGTTTTTATCTGCCCATTTTGCTAAGAGTTCTCTGCCTTCTTTTTTTGATCTGCCGTAGAGGTTGTCGCGTTCTTCCTGGGTGGAGGAGGAAAAAAGAATATGGGGTGTTGAGTTAGTCGCTTCACAGGCGGCGATGAGCTGTTTGACGAGGCCGATGTTGGTTTGATAGATTACTTCGGGGTCGTTGTGGCGGTTCATGGCGGCTAGGTGGACGATGGCATCGCATTGCTTAACGAATTCATTGAGCTTTGATTCCTCCTTAAAATACTCATCCTGGAATGGGATGCGTTGGAATTTATCAGGGTGCAATCCCAAGGTGTTATACAAATGAGTACCTACAAAACCTGTTTGACCGGTGATACCTATTTTTATCATGATTTATTGTTTCTCGCTGATAGTTTCTCGCTGATTTACGGTGATTTGTTTCTCGCTGATTTGCGCTGATTTTCTTACGTTGATCTGCGAGAGAAGTTATTCAATGAGATTGTTTACTACTCGCTTTATGGATTGGTCAATTTTATCGGTATTGAAGTTGACCAGTATTCCTAATCTTTTGTCGGAAAGTTTTAGATACGTCAAGAGTTGTTTGAAATGGACATCAGCTAATTGATCAACTGATTTGACTTCAACGATTACTTTGTTTTCTACCAGAAGATCGATACGATAACCCATATCCATATGGATGGTTTCATATACAAATGGCAATCCAACTTGTGTTGAAACTGTGTAACCTTCTTTTTTTAATTCATAGGCTAGGGCTGCTTCATAGGCTGATTCAAGGAGTCCCGGGCCGATGTTGTTATGAACCTTAAAAATGGCTCCACGGATGGCGTATGAGATATCGTTTTCAGTCATTATTTGTTAGTTCTCGTGGATTTGAGTTTAAAGGGTTTCTCGCGGATTTACGCTGATTTGTTTCACGCAGATTTACGCTGGTTTATTTTTACGCAGATTAGTGCAGATTAGCGTGGATTTGCGGATTGATCTGCGGTGATCAGCGAGAAATCTTTATATCCCAATAGTTGACAGGAAATCGGTAATCATCTTTCTTCGAGTCTTCCAGCAACATGTCCGAAAACATGATCATTGTGGAGTCGGGTTCTAAGGCTTTGAAGCCGTTGACGTGGCCGGGAGGGATGATGAGAATTTCGCTTTCAGAATCACTTAGGGTGTGCGTGTTTGTTTCGAGGTCTTTTGAAGGCTGCTGCCAGTTGTCGATTTTGATCCAGTTGATGAGGAAGCTGCCTTTGGTGACGTAGAAGTATTTTGTTTCGAGTTTGTGGCCCTGCCAGGCACGAATGGTGGAGGTGTTTGGATGGGTGATGGTATAGAAGCGTTTTACATTTTCAAAATGAAAATCGTTAACGAATCTTACAATTCCACGTTGATCTATATGAATGTTACCTTTGATAAGTTGCATATTAATGGAACGCAGATGACGCTGATGTTACTGATTTACGCTGATTTTTATCTGTGTTCATCTGTTCGATCTGTGTTATCAGTGTTCTATACACTAAGGTTCGTATATGTTGGTGATGTCTTCGTTGAGGATGTCTTTGCGGATGATTGGGAGTTTCATGAGTAGTTTTTTCATGCCTTCAACATCGAGACGCTCGGTGTTGTGTGAGGTATAATCTTCTACTTCTGAAACTTTGGATTCTCCTTCGGTGAAATATTTACCGTAATTCAAGTCACGATTATCAGCGGGGATTCGATAGTAATCACCCATATCGATGGCCTTTGCCATTTCCTCTCTGTTTACTAAAGTCTCAAAAAGTTTTTCACCATGTCGGGTGCCGATAATGTTGATTGGATTGCTAGCATTGTATAGCTCCTTTAATGCAATGGCCAAGACTTCAACAGTTGCTGCAGGCGCTTTTTGCACAAACATATCCCCGTTTTGTGCATTGTTAAAAGCAAACCAGACCAATTCAACTGCATCATCTAGTGTCATCATGAAACGCGTCATGCCCGGATCAGTAATGCTCAGAGGTTTACCTGATTTTATCTGTTCAACAAACAAAGGAATTACAGATCCTCTGGAAGCCATCACATTGCCATAGCGGGTGCCGGAAAAAGTTTGTCCTCCTCCATTGAGTCCACGACTTTTGGCAACCATCAGCTTCTCACTGAGGGCTTTGCTCATGCCCATGGCGTTGATAGGATACACTGCCTTGTCGGTGCTTAAAACCACGACGCTTTTTACGCCTTGTTGTATAGCGGTATCGAGTACATTTTCGGCGCCAATCACATTGGTTTTTACGGCTTCCATGGGGAAAAACTCACAAGAAGGAACCTGTTTCAGGGCAGCAGCCTGGAAAACAAAATCTACTCCACGCATGGCAGTATCAACAGATCGTTTGTCTCTTGTATCGCCGATATAGTACTTGATTTTATCGTTTTTGTAAAACAGGCGCATATCATCCTGTTTCTTTTCGTCGCGTGACAAAATGCGGATTTCTTTGAAGAATTCATCATTAAGAAAGCGGCGTAGTACTGCATTTCCAAATGAGCCGGTTCCACCAGTTATTAGTAATATTGACATAAATAATTATTTGTGATTTAAAGTATCAAAAAGATACTCACTGACTATTTTGTGTCCTTCGCCAATCCAATGACCACTTTTTTTTGTTGCTTTCCAAAAATGATAGTCTTTATTGCTTTTGTAAAGTTTAGAGTTAGAGTAAAGGTCGATGTAATGAATCTGAGACGGCAATGCATCAGTAAAAGTATTGTTTAATAATCTATTGTCCCTGTTGATGATATAAAAATCAGGCTTCTCCTTTACAAGATAATCTATAATATTAAAACTGAGGTCAGCAACAGGAATATCGGATGTTGATTTACTTCTGTTTTCTTCTTTAAACATATATGCAAATTTGTCAAAGAGCTTATGGTTTAATTCTCCGGCTATGACCAGTTTTCTGCTATTGTTTAACATTTGAAAGATCGTTGACCTATGTGCAAGCATCTTTTGCGTCAAATAGTTTTTTAAGTAAATCTTGGGGAATTCTTCATTCGTTATGATCAATTTGCCATCTTGCGTTTTTTGTACTCTGGGGATTAATGGATCTGTTTGTTGAATGTTCAGGTCAGCATTGGAAACAAAAAACAATACGATATCGCAATCATAGGGTTTTACTATTCGCTCATAATAGGCGTACATATCACCAAAATCGAAGCCTGACCGACCAAAATTAAGTACCTGAAAAGAATCAAGCCTGCTTTCGTTCAGTTTGCCCTCAAGTAAAGTAAGAAAGTGATCCCTCTCAAACACCTGAAATCCTTCTACATAAGAATCGCCTAAAGCTGCTATCCGAATTACATTGTCAGGTTTTTGAGGTGTATAATAATTTCCGAGATATCTTCCTTCATTAAAACGGCCGATACCAAATCCTTCATTAAAATAAACAAAATCTTTGTTTGCTACCCTGCATCTCCCATATTGTTCTGTAAAGTCGGTTGGAGAAGTATTTTCGACATAAGCCAACCGAACAAACCAATCTAGAATAGCTAGCGTAAGGAAAAAGCCTATAAAAAAAACAACTATTTGTTTCATTACTTTCATGATCAAAACTGGAAGTAAACGAATGGCAAAGGTTCTGACTGAAACATAAATAACAGCGTAACGATAAACATGGCACTGAGGATACTATAGCTTAGCGCTTTATTTTTAAGTACAAGTATAAAAGTGTGTCGTTTGGTATAATAGCTAAAGGCATCAAATAGTAACATCACAATAAAAAAACTAGACGTTACTCTAAAAAAAACGAAGGAATATTCTGATGGTTGCCAGTGTATAAATGCATTAAGGAAATATTTGGTCGTGTCGAAATCGGTTGATCTGAAGAACAACCATGTGAACAGTACTAACAGGAATGTCACTGATACATTAAAAGTATATCTGGTAAAGCTTACAAAACCGTTATATCTATATGATGAAGCTGGTTTTTTATCCTGGAGTATTAGTTTGTGCACTGCCAGGTAAACACCATGTAAGCCACCCCAGATGACAAAATTCCAACTTGCACCATGCCATAAACCTCCCAATAACATTGTAATCATCAGGTTGATGTATTTGCGGTTGTTACCCTTTCTATTTCCACCAAGTGAAATATATAAGTAATCCTTTAACCAACTGGATAATGAAATATGCCATCTGCGCCAGAACTCTGTGATATTTTGGCTAAGATAAGGCTGCTCAAAATTTTTCATGAGTTCAATGCCTAACAGTTTAGCAACCCCTCTTGCAATGCTGCTATAACCTGAAAAGTCGGCATAAATTTGAATGGAAAACAATACCAAAGCAGCCAGTAATTCGGGAGATTTGTAGATTTCAGGTTCTGCAAATATTCTATCAACTATACGCCCTGTTGTATCGCCAATCATAACTTTCATAAAAAGACCAGTAATGATAAGGGTAATACCTTTTTCAATCTGGGTTTTAGTTACTTTAGGCAGCTTGCTTATCTGAGGGAGTAAATTGGCAGCTCTTTCGATTGGACCAGCAACCAATTGAGGAAAGAAAGCCACGAATACAGCAAAATCCAGTAAGCTGTTTGTAGGCTCCATTTTTTCCCGGTAGATGTCGATGGTATAGGACATGGTTTGGAATGTGTAAAAACTAATCCCAACCGGAAGAATGATGTTGAGGTGCAGATAGTCAAGTTGGATTCCGAAGGAGGAGGAAATGGCTTCAAAACTTTCGACAAAGAAACCGAAATATTTAAAGAAACCTAGTATACCAAGGTTGACAAGCATTGAAATTAGCAGAAGTGCTTTACGTTTCTTTTTATCGTTGGTGAGATGCAGTTTCTTGCCAATAAAAAAGTCAACTAAAGTAGATATGGCCAAAAGTGAGGTAAACCGCCAGTCCCAATAGCCATAGAAAAAGTAGCTGCTAACCAGCAGCAAAGGATTTTTGAGATTTCTGGGCAGCACATAAAACAAAGGTAATACAATGCCCAAAAAAATAAAAAATATGAATGAGTTGAATAGCAAGTGCTAATGTGTGATAAAGTTAAACAAAAGGATGGTAATCGCTAGTCGTTCAAAATTTTTGTTGCTCAAGTGTTTTGTTGTTCAAATGTTTAGTTGTTCAAATGTTTGACTGTTTATTGAAGGTCTAACACTAAACATCTGTACATTAAACATCTCACACAAAAGGATGATATTCCCCGGTCTTCCCAATCGGTTTCTTATTCCTGATAGAATGTACGATGTACACACTTGGCCGGGCATCCGCCAATCCGTAGCCTTTGCTTTCGAGGATGTTTTGGTAGCTCACCGTATGGAGATCCGTGAAGCCGCCGGAGAATTCGATTTCTTCGCCGTTTACGGTAATGGAGCGGTAGGTTGAAATGGGTTTTGTTTGTTCGGGGTACTGGGTTCGGGTTGTTTAACTCAGAATCCAGAACCTTTCACTTCTATTAATAGCCTTCGACGATCATCCATTTTCCATTTTTTCGACCACCAATTCTCTTTAGTTTGTTTTCTTTTTTTAATTGATCGATATCCCGAAGTACCGTTCTTTTGGTTAAATGTAAAATTGTGGCAATCTCAACCGTTGTTAAAGATGGATTTTCTTTGAAAAGCTCAAGGATTTTTGCAATTCTATTATCTTTAGTGACATCTTTAGTGACATCTTTGGTGACATCTTTGGTGACATCTTTTTTCTCTTTAAATAAAACCACACGGAAGCCATTAAAGACTTCTTCAAAAACAGGTTGTTTTACCCCATAATTGGAGCAAATATCTATAATGCGTCTAATACCTGAACCATATCGCTCGATTAAACCAACTTCCTTAAACGCTTTTGCAATCAGTTTATTCCTTGTTTTTGAAGAATAATTGCCTGTCAGCAAATCATCAATGGTTATGCCACCGTAAAGTTTTCCAGGATTAAAGAATTCGATGCGGTCATCCAATATTTTTATAATGCTTCCACTACTGTCCCTATAATCACGATGCACTATCATATTTATTACAATCTCTCGTATAGCATCAAGTGGATAATCAAATCGTTCGGTGCGTTGAGGTTCACCGGTGATGATATATTCAACCATCAAGTGCTTTTTTATAAAAGCGATGATTTCATCAACTTCGGTAAATAAGTCAGTATTCAATGACAGAGAGTCTATAATCGTAATATCACTCTTGAAACGGCCAATTTGCACATCGCTTATCGGACAGTAATCAGATACAAAAAGCAAATATCCTCCAAATGTGAGTTTTCCTTCACGCAGCATTTCCATTTTTGAAAGAAACTCCA
>DJVY01000144.1 GCA_002440885.1 Bacteroidales bacterium UBA6244 | reverse complement strand
ATTTTATTGTCATCCGACAATACCCGGTTTGAAAAAAAGATCATATTACAAAAACAAGAAGGCAAAGCCGCAAAATGTTCGCCAGACACTATTTAAAACGTTTGCAATCCGGATCAATGATAAAAAGACGCCAGTGCAAAGCAGGATGGCCTTAGGTTATAAGCACTGCCAACCCCCCGGAAACGAAGCATACCAACACAAAACAGGAAATAATGACAAACAGAGAAATGAAAACAAACACGAACAACCATAACAGAACAGAAAAAAAACTGAAATCATGATATTTTTTACAAAAAAAGACTAACTTCGTGCCTCAAACCACCAAATAATGGTAAAACCATACAGATGGAAAAGACAATCGTAATAAAAGTAACCCTTTAAAACCAATTACATGGCACAGAAAATTACGCTTAAACAAATGGGGATCGGCGGGTTTATCGCCTTAACCGGATCAATGGTAGCCACGGTATACGGTTACCCGACATTCGCAACATCAGGGTTCTCTCTGGTTTTTTTCCTGCTTCTTGCAGGTCTTTTTTATTTCATCCCTACCGCGCTCATCTCGGCTGAGATGGCTACAGGTGACGGCTGGCAAACGGGGGGAGTTTACAAATGGGTGTCGGTGGCTTTCGGGAAAAGATGGGGCTTTGTAGCCATTTTCCTGCAATGGTTTCAGATAACCATCGGTTTCGTCACCATGCTCTATTTTATTGTCGGAGCGCTCGCCTACTTATTTGACGCACAGATTATCAACACCAACCAGTTGTATAAATTTCTGGTGGTGATGGCACTTTTCTGGACCGTGACCTACCTAAACCTCAAAGGAACCCATTTTATCAGTAAACTTACCAGCATTTCGTTCAGCGCCGGCGTGGTATTGCCAGCTGCCATCCTCATCATTCTCGGCATCGTTTACCTGGCTCAGGGCAACCCCATCTCTGTCGCCATCAACTGGAGCACGTTTTTTCCTGATTTCTCCAAGGTCAGCACCCTGGTGGTTTTGGTGGCCTTCATGCTTTCCTACCTCGGCATCGAAGCCTCTGCTGTTCATGTAAATGAATTAAGCAATGCCAAACGCAACTATCCCATTGCCATCATCATTCTTGTTTTTGGAGCCATCGCCCTCAACATATTAGGTGCAATGAGCATTGGGTTTGTTATTCCTGTAAAGGACATCCAACTCAACGAGGGCATTATGCAGGCTTTTGAAAAATACCTTGACCTATACCACCTGGGTTGGCTGGTTCCAATTTCAGCTATATTGCTGGCTCTGGGGGCTTTTGGTGAGGTAGCGGCCTGGGTTTCAGGCCCGATCAAAGGAATTCAGTCGACCGCCGATGATGGCATCCTGCCGGCACGATTCAAAAAAGCCAATAAAAACGGGGTTTCCGTTAGTCTGGTGATTATACAGGGGGTAATCGTTAGCATCTGGGCTGCCTTGCTCACCTTTGGCGGTACAGGAGGAAACCTGTCGTTTCTACTGGCCATGGCCCTTACAGTCATCGTGTATTTGAGCATGTATATCCTGATGTTTTTCGCGTATTATCGGCTTAAAGCCAAACACGGAGAGGTGCAGCGTGCTTATGTCGTTCCCGGAGGAAAAATCGGGCGCTTTTTAATCCCGTTTCTCGGATTGGTGATGACCATAGCCGCTTTTGTTATCTCATTCTTTCCTCCCTCAGGCATTGGTTCAGACGAAATTTTCTCCTACGAAACCATCCTCGTTATTTCCTTTGTTATCACGATGCTGCTGCCCCACATCATTTATCATTTCAGGCCTGTGAAATAAGCAGGAAACTTATCAAAAGGTTATTCATATTATACACTAAAATAGTATTGCTATGGCACTTCACGAAAAAAACACGGTACGAAACAATTTGCTTGATGACGTATACGCCTCATCAGATTTGGCCTCCAGAATTCCGAAGTATAAATTTCCCGAAAAAGAGGAAAACCCGGTTCACACCTATCAGGTTATTCACGATGAGTTGATGATGGATGGGAATTCCAGACAAAACCTGGCCACTTTTTGCTCCACTTGGGTGGAAGAAGAAGTTCACAAATTGATGGATGAGTCGCTCGACAAAAACATGATTGACAAGGACGAGTATCCGCAAACAGCTGAAATAGAAGAACGTTGCGTACACATGCTGGCCGATTTATGGAATTCGCCCGATGCAGAAAATACCATGGGGTGCAGCACCACCGGGTCGAGCGAGGCTGCCATGCTGGGCGGACTGGCCATGAAATGGCGTTGGCGCGACAAAATGCGTAAGGCCGGAAAACCCACCGATAAACCCAACCTTATTTGTGGTCCGGTGCAAATATGCTGGCATAAGTTTGCCCGTTACTGGGACGTGGAATTGCGCGAAATCCCGATGGACAAAGGCCGGCTTATCATGAACGCGGAAGAAGTGCTGAAACGTGTGGACGAAAATACCATCGGCGTAGTACCTACACTGGGCGTAACCTATTCAGGACAATATGAGCCGGTAAAAGAGGTGGCCGATGCCTTGGACAAATTACAGGCGGAGACCGGACTGGATATCCCCATCCATGTGGATGGTGCCAGCGGTGGTTTTTTGGCTCCCTTTATTGAACCAGATCTGTTGTGGGATTTCAGAATTCCACGTGTGAAATCCATTAACTCCTCAGGACATAAATACGGACTCTCGCCTTTGGGTGTGGGCTGGTGTATCTGGCGCGACAAAACGGATCTGCCTGATGACCTGATCTTTAAAGTAAACTATTTAGGAGGAGAAATGGACACCTTCGCCCTCAACTTTTCACGTCCTGCCGGACAGATTATTGCGCAGTATTACAATTTCCTGCGCTTGGGCAGAGAAGGCTATACCCGCATACAGCAAGCTTGCTACGACACGGCGGTTTACATCGGTAGCGAAGTAGAAAAACTTGGCCCTTTCGAGGTGATTTACAACGGAAAAGGAGGTATCCCGGCTGTATTGTGGCAGATGAAAGACGGGGTAGATGCTGGCTTTACCTTGTTCGACCTGTCGGACAGGCTTAGGTCGAGGGGATGGCAAGTGCCGGCCTACTCACTACCAGCCAATTTGCCCGATGTGGTGGTCATGCGCCTGATGGTGC
>DJVY01000181.1 GCA_002440885.1 Bacteroidales bacterium UBA6244 | reverse complement strand
ATGACGCTGTCGCAGCTGTAGTAGAGGGTTTGAAGGGTGTCGTAAAAAGTTCCGGAGGATGTTTGCCAGTCGCCCTGGGCAAAGACAGAATCGTAGTGGCATATGGTGAGGTCCACAGGCATTTCATATTGAGGTCTGATTGTCAATATCATCTCATCGATGGAGTCGCAGTTGATGATGTTGGCCGCCACCATGGTCAGGGTGACTTCTCCCATCTCATTGAGTCCGGGGACGTAGGTGGGTTGCGAAACGTGGGGATCGATAAAGTGACCAGTGCCACTTGTTAGCCAGTAAAGGGTAGCGTAATGCATGGCAAAGGAGGAGTCGGCTGAGTTATGAAAATCGTAGGGCTCACCGAAGCAAACACTTTCATCTGATCCGGCATGGGCTGAGGCTCCGGGGATGACAATGAGTTGCATCGTGGAGGTGTCGCTGCCGCAGGGAGACAGACCGTAGCCTACCATGGTCATGGTCAGTGTATCGTTTTCAGTCAGACCCTCCGAGGGGTCAGGAAAATACGTGGGGGCGATTTGTCTGGGATCATCAAAGTGACCTATGCCGCTGGTAAACCAACGGATGGAATCGTAGTTGGTGGCGGTGGGTGGGGTTTCAAGTCGGGATAAATTAAAATATACATCCTGACAGGTGATGGTGTCGTTACCGGCGGTAACTTGGCAGGTACCATTGATAATGAGCTGTTTTTCGACATTTTGTGAACAAACATTCAAAGCAACGGTTACCGTATCTGCTTGCAGATAGATGTGGCTCACATCATGGCCATTGGCCAGATTACCATCTCCAAAATCCCAGTTCCAAGGGGTAAAATTGGCTTCTCCAACTCCCTCCATCTCAACCAAATAATTCTGGCAGCTTGTGGGAGGAGTGATGGTAAAATCCAAAGCTGACATATCCACCACGGTGCGCACATGTGATCTTGAATTCTCGCATCCATTTGCATTGGCTACAACAAAGTTGATTGCGTATGTGCCGTCAGTTATATAAGAATGTGTAGTATTTTGTCCAACACCATTCGTCCCATCGCCAAATTGCCACGCCCAATTGATGATATCTGGAGTCCCTACTCCTGAGAAAGTAATAACCTCATTTACACAACTTGAATCATTGGGGGTGATAGAGAAATCGCATAGAGGCAGACTGTTAACTATTACTGTTGTAGTCACCACGTCTGAACAGGCATTCTCATTGATGGCACTAAGTGTAACTTGATACATACCTTCATTTGTGTAAGCATGAATGGCACTCTGTCCAGAAACGGTAGCAGATCCATCCCCAAAATCCCACTGCCAATCAACAACTACTGTTCCATTGTTATCTGTGCCTAGGAAACTTAAAGGAGACTGTGCACAAACCGTATTCCCCGGAAGGACATTGATTTGGGCATCAGGAATTTGAAACACCTGTATGGGCAAAGTAACTGTGCTTGCGCAGGCATGCTGATTGGCAACAATCAACTTAACATCAAACACTCCGTTGTTTGTATAGATGTGCTGAGGGTTTTGTAAGTTACTTAAACTTCCATCGCCAAAATCCCAAGCCCATGAAATCACATCGCTGGAACTTACGTCTGTAAAATCGATAACATCACCTTCGCAGGCTAATCCTGGTGGTGACATGGTGAATCCCGCAGTGGGCACTTCATTAACTACCACCGTTTCTGAAACCACATCTGTACATCCTCCCGTATTAACTACCGACAAACTCACCGTGTAGGTACCTGCATCTGTATAGGTGTGACTGGTAGTTTGACCGAAAAATACGGGACTTCCATCTCCAAAATCCCATTGCCAATCAGTAATGGTGGTGGCATTGCGATCCAAACCGCTTAAGTTAATGAGTGAATGTGCACATATGGTTGCCCCAGGAGTTATCTCAATTTGTAAATCAGGTATCTGATAAACCTGTATCGGGGAGATAATGGAATGGGTACATCCGTTAGAATTAGTCACGGTAAGTTCCACATCAAACCATCCAAAACTTGTATAACTATGATCTGGGTTTTGAAGACTACTCGATGTGCCGTCGCCAAAATCCCATGCCCATGAAACGACGTCGCTGCTGCTATTGTCCGTGAACTGGATCAGTTCACCCAAACAGGCTGACCCCACAGGTGACATAAAAAAAGCAGCCACAGGAATTTCTTGAACAGTAATCGTTTCTGTCACCACATCGCTACATCCTCCACTATTGGTCATAGATAATTCAACCGTATAGATGCCCGGATTAACATATGTATGAGCAGGATTCTGGATATTTGAAAAAGGGGTACCATCCCCAAAATCCCATTGCCAACTCACAATGGTAGTTCCATTTTGATCGATTCCCTGAAAATTGACAGAAGATTGGGCGCATACCGTTGTACCCTGGCTTACACTTATTTCCGCATCCGGCTCCTGAACCACTACCATCGAATTGTTGACTGAATTGGCACAATTAAAGGAATTGGTCACTGTGAGTTGGACATTGTAGTTACCTTGGGTAGCATAGCTATGGGTAGGATTTTCAAGCGAACTTACTGAACCATCACCAAAATTCCACGACCAGGAAATCACATCGCTCGAGCTGGCATCCGTAAAGGTAATCGCCTGGTTTACACAAACGGGACTAAGTGGGGTGGTAAAAAAACCTACCGAAGGCGATGGTCTGATAATGATCGTATGACTTACCTCTCCCGGACAACCATCGGCATTTAAAACATCCAATTGAGCAAGATAGGTTCCGGAATTGGAGTAGGTATGTGTAACATTTTGGCCAGATACAATGGGAGATCCATCTCCAAAATCCCATTGCCAGCTGGCAATATTGGAGGTGCTTGTCCCATTAAAAGTCTGTGGTGTTGAAGCACATACCTCTAACCCCGGCGATACCGAAAAATCCGCATCAGCGCTGCCACCGATGGTTAAAATCATAGAAGAGGTCATACTTGGGCATGGTGAAAACCCAAAAACCTCCATGGTAAGGGTGATATTACCTGTTTCGTTAATGTCTGGCGTGTAAATAGGCCAGAGTGCATGTGGATTATTGAATGTTCCCATGCCGCCTGACCAAAAAATATCGCTGTTATTGGTGGCGGTCGGCGGTACAGCTGAATTGGCGAAATTTAATGGCTGTCCTTGACAAACCATTTCATCGGACCCTGCATCTGCTGTTGCCTGAGGCTCAACATTAACCACAATGGCATCAGTTGAACTACAGTCCTGAAGCGTGCCAACCACACTGTATGTCCCTGCCGAACTCACTGTAATTGTTTGTGAGACAGCCCCCGTATTCCATAAATAAGTGTCAAAACCAGCGCCAGCATCCAAAATAACCGATCCTCCTGAACAAATGGACTGATCTGAACCCAGGTTGATCGGTGGAGCCTCAATTATTTCTACATCTGTTGTAAAATCCTGTGAAACACCGTTGATGACTACGGTTGCTGTAACGGTATAAGTTCCGGGAGCAGTAAAAACATGTATTGGATTTTCCAAAGTAGAGGTATTGTTCGATCCAGAGGTCGGATCACCAAAGTTCCATAGAACAGATTGAATAGGGTCTGAAGTTTGAATACTAAAAGTTGTATTGTCTCCAAAACAGGTATTTTGATACGAAATACTGGCCGAAAAATAGCTTTGGATGAAAGTGGGAAGACCAAGTCTTGCATTCTTCCCATCAAGGAATACTGCATCATGAACAAAATTGCAAGCTACACCTAGTACATTAGGAAAACTAATTGATCCCAGATAATCGGAATAATCCAATGAAACATATATTTTATCATCAGAGCCAAGTTGTAAAGCACCTAATTCGTTGGTAGGTGAAGTTCCAATAGATGTTGCCGAATTAATAATATCAGCGGGTGTTCCAGCCTCCAAATTAACTTGAAATATTTCTGCCGGATTTCGTATTACTCCTAAATAGAGCCTTGATTCATCAGGAGAAAACTCAAGACCATACGCTCCTGTGTATCCTGTAAACACAATAGGATTAGACACTTGTCCCGTTGCCTTGTCAAAATCACAAAGCTCAAACAAACTCAATGTCCCATGAATAGCACAAGCAATATAGTTTCCTAATGGCGAAACTTTTAGATACCCTACATAATTTGAAACTGGTGGCCCTTGATAAGTTCCAACGTTACTTATAATTGGCGAGGGATCAATACCATCCTCGGTTACTAGAAATGAACAATACGCATTTGAATTTCTCTCATGAGTAACTACCCAAATATCAGTTCCATTGACGTGAGATATTGCTGTAATTCTTTCGGTTACTGGATCATACAAGTGTGTATTCTTAATCGTTACCTTTCCCAATCCCCCATTCTGGTTCATATCAATTATCGAATAATACAGATTCGCCCCATTTGGGTCGTAAGCTGCAGGAACTGTAAAAACATAATATAGATAATCAGATGCGGGCTTAGGAACAATAATGGCTGATTGCGTTGAAGAAAAATCACCATAAAGACCAGTGCCATTATCCATTATTTGGTGATCAGAATTCCATACGGTAGTGCCCTCGGTATAAAAAAGCAAGTTCCCACTTTGATCAGATATTGTAGCACACCCCTCTCTGGTGCTTAACATCCCGTTGGTTATGCCGACTGGATATCCTGCAGTAAAATCAACTCCTGCATTGTCTCCAAAATACCAATAATTTGCCTCATTTTGACAAAAAGTATGAACAGAAACCAAATTATAAATAAAAAACAATATCCAGTAAAGATGCCTCATACGATTTTGCTTATCACTCGATTATCGAGTCATTTGTTTTGACCTAAAAACTTACTAAATTATCCTTCAGCCAATTTACTCGGAAAGCAAAAAAAGTTGGAGGTTTAATACGCAAATGTACCATTTAACAATAAAAAAATCGATAAGCACGGCTATTTATAAACTATTTAAATAGTCATTTTTACGTTGACATAAAAACAACTTAAACAACCTATTACAGGTGCACGCTTCCCTCTTCCCCAAACCAAAAAAGGGAGGCATGCGCGCATACCTCCCGTTTATCTATTTGGGGAAAAGTAAAAAAAGCTACTATCGGCGAGCTTCGTCGCTTACTGATAGCTTCTTCCTTCCTTTTGCTCTTCTTCTTTTAAGAACTTTCCGGCCGTTAACAGTTGCCATTCTTTCACGGAATCCGTGTTTATTCCTTCTTTTTCTTTGCGATGGTTGAAACGTTCTTTTAGTCATCTCTTTCTATGTTTTTTCGGACTGCAAAAGTAAGGTTATTTTTTTTATTACAAAAATGTTTTTGATTTTTTTTCCTTCTATTTGAAGCCTTTGCTATCCATTGATTATGTGTGATATAGACAAAAAAGGAGACTCAAAAAGTCTCCTTTTTTGTCAATTGTATACTAATTATTCCTTTTTAGGAGCATGTTTAAGCGTCTCTATGAGGTATTCCCAAAACAATTCGACCGTGACGATGTTTACTTTCTCATCGGGTGAATGTGGATTCCTGATGGTTGGCCCAAATGAGATCATATCCCAGTTGGGATAAGTCGCGCCGAGTATACCGCATTCCAATCCGGCGTGGATTACCTTTACTTCTGGCACTCTTCCGAAACGGTTGTTGTACACTTCTTTCATTTCTTTTAGGATGGGTGAATCCGGATTGGGTTTCCAGCCGGGGTATGCTCCTGAGCTCTCTGTTTTTGCTCCTGCTTCCAGAAACACTTTTCGTATGTCGGCACTGAGCTTGTCTTTGTCCTCATCAACCAGACTGCGTTGCAGCGAGGCCAGATTGATTTTACCATTGGCTGATTTTACAATAGCCAGGTTGGTGGAGGTTTCCACGATCCCTTTCACGCTTTCACTCATTTTAATCACGCCATTCGGACATTCCAATACGGCCTTGTAGAGGTTGGACTGCGTTGTGTGATCAATCACGCCGGCCGGTAGCTGAGCCTTTTCGGCAATAATTACCAGACCTCCATCGGCTTTTTCAAATTCTTCCTGGGCAATGGCTTCGAATTCCTTGGTAAAGGTTTCGAAATCGTTCGATTTTTCCTGCTCAACAACAACGGTAGCAAACGACTCACGTGGGATAGCATTTCGCAGACTTCCTCCGTCGATGTCGGCTAACCGAACATTGTATTTTTCGGCAGCTTTCATCAAAAAAACGTTCATTATTTTGTTGGCATTGCCGCGCCCCAGGTTGATGTCTAAGCCTGAATGTCCTCCTTTGAGCCCTTTAACACTGATTTTATAAGCTGTCATTCCATCCGGAACAGGCTCTTCTTTGTAGTCAAATTCAGCAGTGGTATCAATACCTCCGGCACAGCCAATGTACAATTCACCTTCATCTTCCGAATCCAGGTTTATAAGGATGTCGCCATCAAGTATTCCGGCTTTCAGATTTTCCGCACCTGTCATCCCTGTTTCTTCATCCATTGTAATTAAGGCCTCCACCGGACCATGCACCAAATCCTTTGCCTCCAGCACAGCCATTGCAGCTGCAACGCCCATACCGTTATCAGCTCCAAGGGTTGTACCTCTCGCTGTCACCCACTCTCCATCGATGTAAGCGTCGATAGGATCTTTTTCAAAGTCGTGGTTGGTATCGGCATTTTTTTGCGGAACCATGTCCATGTGGCCTTGCAGGATAATACCTTTTCGATCTTCCATGCCGGCAGTGGCTGGTTTTTTGATGATTACATTTCCAATTTCATCAACGATGGTTTCCAATCCCAGGTCTTCACCAAATTTTTTCAAAAAAGCTCTAACCTGTTCTTCTTTTTTTGAAGGGCGGGGAATTTGGGTAAGCGCATAAAAGTGCTTCCACACGTTCTCCGGCTTCAGGGTTAAAATATCTTTACTCATGATTTTTATTATTTTTTATTAGGTAACTCCAGGCCATATCCGTTCTTTTTGTCTATTCGCTTCAGCACAATGCCGAGGAAAAAGGCCAGAACGCCAAAACCTGCAAATATTAATTCGGGTACTGTATAGTTGTATTTAATCCCTTCAACACCAGCTAATATCTGATCTGAAACACCTGGATTGGAGGCCGATAATGCCCAACCGATGAGCACAGGAACGGCCAGAAGTCCGATATTCTGAATCCAGAAAATAGCTCCGTAGGCAGAACCCAGGTATCTGTCTTCCACAATTTTAGGCAACGATGGCCACATGGAGGCAGGCACAAGGGAAAAAGCTGTTCCGAGGATTACGATGGTAACAATAGCCAACGGGGTATTGAAATACTCAGGGGGAACCAAAGCAAAAATCAGGTGAGATACGGTGAGCAAAATAGCTCCGTAAATCATCATCGTTGCACCTTTTCCCTTTAGATCAAGGAAATAACCAATAAACGGGGTCAGCACCATGGCTCCGATGGGGAAATAAGAAAAATAAGCCGCTGCTGTTTTTATATCAACACTCAACTTGGACGCCAACATGTCGGTGGCAAATTTTTGAAAAGGGAAGATGGCTGAATAAAACAACACGCACAATCCGGCTATGGCGAGAAATCCGGGATTGGAGAAAATTTTGCCGATGTCGCTGATCTTGAACTCCTCTTCCGGCTCAAGGCTGGCATCTTCACCCAGTTGCTTATCCAATCGGGCATCCATAAAGGTATAGATGAAAAAAGTAAGGAAACCAATGAGCAGGAAGCCTACTCCCATCAGTACAGAGTTAGACACGCCGCCGTTTTCAGCGAAGATCGGGGTTAACCTAAATACAGCAAATACACCCAAACGGGCAACCGCCATCTCTAAACCCATAGCCAGCGCCAATTCTTTTCCTTTAAACCATTTCACGATGGTTTTAGATACCGTGATACCAGCCATTTCAACGCCTACACCGAAGATAGCAAAACCAAAGAAAGCAAGTTTAGCAGTTCCGGGTACCCACTTAACAAACGTCTCTAGCCACACGTGGAATCCTGTGCCAACAAACCCATCAGTTAGTGCATAGTACTTTAAACTGGCTCCAATAACCATCAACAGACCGGAAGTGATTAAGGTAAACCGTATTCCGAGCTTGTCGAGAATGATCCCCGAAAGGATTAGAAAAAATGCAAAAACATTTAAAAAGAACTCTGAACCGCCGAGCATTCCAAACACTTCGGGAGTCCATTTATAATCCGTTTCGAGGAGCGATTGTAAGGGTGCTACTACGTCTACAAAGAAATAGGCGAAAAACATTGTACTCGAAATAAGCCCCAGAGCTATCCATCGTGCTGTTTTTGAATCCCGCAAGGATTGTCTTATTACTTCTGTCATCTTTTTAAGGTTATAAATAAAGGGGCGAATTTAAGATAAAAATGACTCGCACCGAAAAGCAGAGTTAATTTAAAATGCCTCCAAGCTAACAAGAGGCCATGCCGCGAAGTTGTCAGGGTCAGCAGCATGGCATCAGGTCGTCACTTTTAACACGCTTCCTCCTACTTGTTTTCTGAACCTTGTAACAGGGTTTCAATGTTAGTAAAGCGCTCCAGAATCTTTCCATCCTTGTCTTCAAATATGGCCTCCGGATTTTGTGAAGAATTCAACAGCAGCATCAACGAATCTTTTCGATAGGCGTTAATCACCACATCGCTATAACCCTCGCCTGCAATGGTAACGCTTTTTTCCAATGGCAGCTGATTTAGTTGCAGAAAATCGCTGAATGCAGATCCGTTTTGACGCGAGATTTTTGACAGGTATTGTACCATTCTTGCCGAATCGGCAACTTGTCCGTTCAGTTGCCAACTGCCGTTTTCAAGGATTAGCTTTTCATGCTGATCGTTTGAAGTTGTAAGATCGACTTGCCGGATTTTCGTTTTGTCGAGATTTACAATGGTTTTATCTCTGAAAGCATTGACTTCTTTGCCAATACCGAACCCAACCTGACCATCTACAACATATACGGTGGGATCGTCGGGAAGGGCGGCATAAAACACCATTTCCCCCTGCGGCTGCCGGCCATAGGGATCGGGTTGGGCATTTTGGGGTTGGAAATAATCAAATTTTCCAAGCAACAGTGATCCTTTGGTCTTACCATCAGACGACAACGCAATACGGGTTCGTTTTTCGGGGGTAACGGCATAGCCCTCATGGTCTTCTGCATTTCTCGAAGCGATGCGCTTTACCTTAATGCCGTTGAGCAATTCAAGGTTGCGCTTAACAATCTTCGAATCGGCTGTAAACTTCTTGCCATCAGCCCGCAATTCCCACCTATTGCCCACTTTGCTGATAACAAATCCGGATTGATCGCCGGGAGGGATTACTTGTATCTGGTCGATTGTTGCCGTATCGTACTCAAAAAGCACGGTTTTGTAGTTGCTCTCATTTTTTGCCTGTTGGCGGGTAATGAAGTAAACGCCAACGGCTACCACCAGGATGATGAACAATAACAGGTTTCTATTTTTACTTAACATAGCCTTCCTCCATTCGTTTGGTTCTTTGTTTTCTTCTCCATTGCCAGCGTAATACGCCATAAATAATTACCAATGCCATAGGCAGCACGAAATTACCCCATTTGATGGTTGCTTTTTGCCCATCTGTAAGTTGATCTAGGGGGCGTGAGGTGATGGTTTTTGTCCTCAATTCAATTAACCCGGTGGCATCGCTCATCCAATCGATGGCATTTACCATCAAACTTACGTTGTCGGGCTGTAACTGACGCGGACGCTGTCCTGTACCATTTACCGCCAGATCGCCACTGGTAACCAACACCATTCTGGCTGGCCTATTTCCAAAATTTCCTTCAAAAAGGGCGGCAACCACCTGTTCACCGGCTTTAAAATCATCGCGCGTCCAGTTTTTTTGCACATTTATGACTAATGGCAGTGGCTGTACTCCTGAGTTTTCGGAAGTAATGGCTAGCGGAACAAAATTAATGGCCGTATCGCCACCGAAACTGATTGGGCTGGGAAAACCAAGCATCACCTGCTCAAGGCCACGGGTGATAGCCATATCGGTAAAGTTGGAAACAAGAGGCAGGTAAGGGAATTTAACCGGTGTGGTCATATTAAATGCTCCCATTTGCTGACTCACATTTACGTTGCCGCAATTGGCATCCAGCACCAGGCTGTTTTCAACCTGAATGCCTTTTTGTGCCAGCCAATCGGCCAGGTTTGTTTTTACTTTTTCACCGCTAAGGGTTTGCAGGTTTCCCGTCACCGCGTTAAAGGCAATAAAGAGATTCCCGCCATTGTTCAGGTATTTATCCATCACGCGAAGTGCCTCTACATTGAAGGTGTCGGTTGGTGAGCTAATAACCAAAGTGCTGTACTTGTTGATATCATCAATGGTGTCGCTTAAAGTAACGGGGCTTACCTGATAAAGCACATCAAGTTCGGCAAGCACTTGTTGATAAGCCTGTAAAGGTGGTTCTCCCTGCCCTTGAACAAAACCAATCATGGGCTTGTTTTCGACGCTCAGCTTTTTTATGGCCGTCGTCAGGTCGTATTCAATGCTCCCTTCAGGATTGATAAAAGGGATTACTTCGGTTTTGTTGTTCAACGAAACCACAGCCCCCATGTATACTTTCTGCTGTTTCATCTCATCTTTGTCGCGGGCTTTGAAGAGTACAGGCTGCACACCAGCACTTACCGCTTCGTTTTCAAGTGTTTGGTCTCCGTTTGGATTAACGAATTTAAAAACGACATTACCATGCGAAAGGCTGTTGTATTCGGTAAGCATGTCGCGAAAATTACGTTTAACTTTAGCCAGATCAGGGGGCAGGTCTGCCGTGAAATAGGCTGTTACGGTGACAGGAGATTGCAAGTCGGATAGAATGTCTTTGGAGGCCTTACTTAGCGAATACTGACCGCCTTCGGTTAAATCGAACCTCAGGAAGAATTGTTGCGATATCACTGCTACCACAACAAAAATTGCAATCAACAACAATACTGAGGATAGGTATGATTTTTTCTTCATGATATTATTTCTTGATTTGGTTAGGCAAAACGTTTACGTATGAGCATGGTTTCGGCGAAAACAAGCATCAAAAAGCTAATCCCCAAAAAGAAGATCAGGTCTCGCGTGTCGATTACCCCTCTGGTCATGGAATCGAAATGTGATGATGTACTTAGGTAATCAAGAATCTCACCCGGAACGCCAGGCAATCCTTGCCCCAGCATACCAAAAATGATTTGGAAGAATACGCCGATGAACAAGGCCAACAAATAGCTCACAATCTGGTTGTTGCCAATACTGGAGGTAAAAAGTCCAATGCCAATCATCATGCTACTGAAAAGCAACAAAGCCAGATATCCGCTAAAAACTTCACCACCATCCAGATTTCCTATGGAGGAAACTGACAAAGGGTAAAAAAATGTCAAGGCCAGGGCAATGCCGATGAGCAGCAGCGATGCCAAGTATTTCCCCATGATTACCTGCCAGTTACTAACCGGACGGGTGAGCAGCAACTCGATGGTACCCATCCTGTTTTCTTCCGAAAGCAAGCGCATGGTGAGGGCAGGGATGAAAAAGAAAAGCGTCCAGTAGGCGATGCTGAAAAATGGCATCAACGTGGCCTGCTTGATAAAAAAGATATCGTTTCCGTATATCCAGGTAAAAAATCCGCTAAATCCCAGAAAGAGGACCAGCAATATGTAGGCCATCAACGAGTCGAAGTAGGCCTGCAATTCACGTTTGGTGATAATCCAAATTTGTTTCATGTCTTTCTGTATTAGTTCTTTACTGATGAATCTGTTGTAAGTTCCTTAAAAATGTCCTCGAGTTTCGTTTCTACCGGAATTAATTCGGTAATCACCCACCCTTTTTTAACGCAGGCGGCGAAGACAGCATTGGCGAGTTTTGCTTCAGGGTCACCTTCTAAAACAAACCGGAAATTCTGCTTGTCGAGAAAATCAACTACCGCTACACCGGGAATCTCTTTCAATGCGCTGAACACTTCATCCAAAGCACCTCCTTCAATCTTCACTTTAAGGGTGGCACTTCCACTTGCCTGACTGCGCAGTTCGCGGGTAGTGCCATCGGCCACAATTTTTCCTTTGTTTATAATCATGATTCTGTCGCAGGTGGCTTCTACTTCGGCCAGGATATGCGAGCTCAGGATCACGGTTTTTTCCTTTCCAATTTTACGGATAAGTTCTCTGATTTCGACAATCTGGTTAGGATCGAGTCCGGTAGTTGGCTCGTCCAGTATCAGTACTTCGGGCTTGTGAATAAGCGCTTGCGCCAGGCCTACACGCTGTTTGTATCCTTTGGAAAGCTCTCCGATTTTTTTGTGCTTCTCGCCTTCGAGCCCACACAAATCAATTACATTGATCAGGCTGTCGGTAAGCTCACGATCAGCGATGCCCTGTAACTTGCCCACAAACTTCAGGTAATCGATAACAGGCATGTCTTCGTAAAGCGGATTGTTTTCGGGCAGGTAACCAATGTTTTTCTTCAACTGCTCGGGCTCGTCATAAATGGAGTACTTTCCAACTTTTATGTTACCTGAATCGGGTACCAGAAAAGTGGTGATGGCCTTCATGGTGGTTGTTTTTCCGGCTCCGTTAGGGCCGAGAAAACCAAGCACCTCACCGGTTCGCACAGTAAAGGAGATGTTATCCACTGCTCGCTGCGGACCGTAGGTTTTTACAAGATTTTCAACGACAATATCCATAATTATGTGTTATTTGGTATTTGTGTTAATATTTCAATTGCAAAATAAAAAAAACCCATCCGCAGAATAAAACCATAAGGCAAGGGTTTAACAAATCTTAACAGAAAAAAAACAAATGGAGTATTGGATTTTAGGGAGCGGGGAGCGGGAAGCGGGAGCTGGAAGCTGGAAGCTGGAAGTGGGGAGCTGGAAGTGGGGAGCTGGATGTGGGGAGAAGTTGCTTGTATCTGATGGGCGTGTCTTAAATATTCAACATAATTTGAGTAATGAATTGCCATGACAAAGAAAGTTTATACTTTTGATCCTGTTACCAACAATAAATGACTTATGCTTCCAAAATAGCTGCTCCGGGAGGACTTTGCTTTATCTGTGAAATACCAGAGGCAGTATGCCGGGAGCGGAAGAGAGGTTATTTGAAAGTAAATTCTTAACTCATGAATAATAAAATGAAAAAAGTAATTATAACCCTTTTGTTGATGAGCATTGGTTGGATGACTCAACTTTTCGCTCAAACCCATGCGTATGCTTTTGTGCATGACGAGTCTGGATGGGGACTAATTACCCTTTCCGGAGAAAGGATTGAAGGTTTTTCATATAAACTCTTATTTTCTCCGGGAGTAATATACACTATTAGTTATAGTGACTCCAAATCAATGGTATTTAATCCCGATGAAGGATTGTTTAAAACACGAATTCGAGAAAAATACGGTTATGTGAATATTGAAAACGAAACTCAGGTTCCTCCAGTTTATGAGGAACTTACATCATTCGAAAATGGCTATGCCATTACTTATGCCGACTTAAAATATGGGTTGGTAGATAGGAAAGGGCAAGAGGCATTTCCTCCAAGTCGCGGTGAAATTTTGGGCTTTTCAGAGGGGAAAGTTTTGAAGAAGAAAGGTGGAAAGTATGGCTATTTAGGCCTTACCGGCGAAATAGAAATTCCATTCCAATATCGCGATGCCGGACTATTTTCTGATGGAATGGCCTGCGTTAAGGATGAAGGTATGTACGGCTATATTCTACCAGATGGTTCATGGAAAATTGAACCTGCTTTTTACAATGCTCAGCCATTTATCGAGGGACAGGCTATCGTGGAGGTAACATCCGGATGGGGAGTCATTGATCGGACGGGAAAATTTGTTTTACAGCCCTCTTACCATCACATTGACCGTCAGGAGAATGGGGTGTATCGAATTGAAAATGGGGGGATGTGGGGACTGGCTGATACGACCGGCAAATTGATTGTGATTCCCAAATATGTCAATATGCGAAACTTTTCGGAGGGTGTAGCCGTTATTAAAAACGGAAATGCAAGAGGAGTGATTAGTGAGGATGGTTCTCTTTTGTTTATTGAGCAATACGATGACATGAAAGATTGCTCAGAAGGATTTTTGTTGGCCAGGAAGAACGACTTGTGGTATTATTTGACTACCGATGGAAAACCCCTGAACAATCAGGGATATGTGGCGGCCTATCCCTTTTCAGAAGGCATGGCCAAGGTACGGGTTGGCGATCTGTTTGGATATATTGACACCACTGGCAACCTTATCATTCCTGCCGTTTTTGCCAACTGCTATTCATTTAAATGTGGTGTATGTCGGGCACGTAAAGATGAAGGATGGGGATACATCGACAAATCAGGTGAATATGTAATCCCTCCTAAATTTAAGAACGCCAATGATTTTTTCATCCTACAGTGATTTGGTTTTACCAATTCCAAAATAAACTTGGCATATCTCATCTCCCTACTACCTATACAAGTGCACAATTTTCTTGGTCCCGAAATAAGGATCGTCGAAATAAGTGCCAATTTCCGTAACGGATTTTTTTAATCCCCTGACTTGGCTTAACTCCTCGGTTACATCGCCTCCTTTAAGGTAAATAATCCCGTTTGGCACGTGATTGAACGACTTCCTGTGGAACTTGTAACCCGTCCACCTCACAAAATCACTCAGGTTGGTAACCGCCCTGCTCACGATGAAGTCGTACGACTCGTCAATTTGCTCAACGCGTGCATGGGTGGTTTTTACATTTGTCAGCTCTAAGGCTTCAACAACGGCATCCACGACCTTAATTTTTTTTCCGATGGAATCTACCAAGTGAAAGCTGGCTTTCGGAAAGCAGATGGCCAAGGGAATTCCCGGAAATCCGCCGCCTGTTCCAACATCCATGATCTCGGTAAAATCTTTAAACCCAACATACCGGGCTATCGCCAGAGAATGCAATACATGATGCAGATAAAAATGCTCCATGTCTTTTCGTGATATAACATTGATTTGTGCATTCCATTGCAAATAAAGGTCTTGCAGCTTCTGAAACCTCACCTTCTGCCATTCGGTAAGCTCAGGGAAATACTTAAAAATGATCGCCTCGTCCATTAACTTTTTTTGGTAAAAGTAACAATTGCTGCTTTACGTTGTAAACAAGCCATCGCGGCTAAGCAAAAAATACACCACAACAAATACCACCTCTGCCTCTGCGCCTGTTAGCCTTTCCTGACAAGAAAAGTGATTAACAATCTTTTGTGCAAAAATGCGTTTGGGAAAAACGCCGGAATAGGGCACATAAACTAATTTTGCTTCTCATTCAGTAGAATTTGAAAAGGAAAGCACCAACATACCGCTTAACCGGATTACTCTTTCTGGTGGCCATTCTGTTTATTAACAGCTATGGTCAGCAGCGTATTTCTACCGAAGAATACATAAAAACCTACAAGGACATCGCCATCGAGAAAATGAAAAATTACCGCATACCGGCATCTATCACGCTGGCACAGGGTATTTTAGAATCGGGGAGCGGCAACAGCCGGCTGGCACAAAAAGCCAACAACCATTTTGGCATTAAATGCCATAAAGGGTGGACAGGCAAAACATTCTACATGGATGATGACGAAAAAAACGAGTGTTTCAGAAAATACAAAAAGGCCGAAGACAGCTACCGCGATCACTCCCTGTTTCTGACAGAGAGAGGAAGGTATTCATTTCTGTTCGATTTAAAAATTACCGATTACAAAGCCTGGGCCAAAGGATTAAAAAAAGCCGGTTATGCCACCAATCCTAAATACCCCGAAATTTTAATCAGCATAATAGAACGTTACGACCTGATGAAATACGACACCCAGGGCAAAAAGGAAAATCAGGAAGATAAAAAACCTGTTAAGAAAACAGGAAAGCATTTGGTAACGAGCAACTTGAGCGTTGAGAATTTTAAAAAATTTGAGAAATATCCAAGTGGACGGCAAATTTTTATCAACAACGACCGCAAACTAATAATTGCCAAGTCGGGTGACACTTTTTTCGGGCTGGCTAAAGAATTTGGCATTTACACCTGGCAACTCTATAAATACAACGATCTGGAAAAAGACTACCTCCTGAAAGTAGGCGACATCATCTATCTACAGAAAAAGAAACGTAAGGCCGCCAGAGAGCATCGTTACCACGAAGTAGCCAATGGACAGACCATCAGGCAAATATCGCAACTCTACGGGGTGCGCGAGAGCAGGCTTTACAAAATAAACAACCTGCCCAAAGGAGTGCAAGTGGGTGCGGGTGAGATTATTAAGCTCAGGTAAGCTTATTTTTCGTGTCTTCCCCGGGTGAGCAGTGAAAAAATCCAGTATATTTACGGCATGTAACAATTACCAATATGAGTGATCAATCTTTCAATCCATTTCATGCCGCACAGCAACAATTCGATCATGCTGCTTCTTTGCTCGATCTGGACAAGGCCACGCGCGAATTGCTCCGGAATCCCATGCGTGAATATCATTTCTCCATTCCGGTAAAGATGGACGATGGCCATGTTCAGGTATTCAGAGGGTTCAGGGTGCAACACAACGATGCACGAGGCCCGATAAAAGGGGGGATACGCTTTCACCCTCAGGAAACTATCAACGCGGTAAGGGCAATGGCCATGTGGCTGACCTGGAAAACTGCTGTGGCTGACCTCCCCCTTGGCGGTGGAAAAGGTGGTGTGGTGTGCGATCCGCATCACCTGAGCTTAGGAGAGCAGGAGCGCTTGTGCAGAGGATGGGTGCGGCAAATATTCAGAGACATTGGGCCTGATATCGATATTCCCGCTCCTGATTTAATGACCAACTCACAACATATGCTTTGGATGCTCGATGAATATGAAGTCATGTCGGGCGGACATTTTCCGGGTTCATTTACCGGCAAACCTGTCGGTATGGGCGGCTCGTTGGGCAGAACCGAGGCAACAGGTTATGGAATAATCATCACGATACGGGAAGCCTTGAAAGAGTTACAGCTTTCACCGGAGAAGACCACGGCCAGCCTTCAGGGTTTTGGCAACGTGTCGCGCTATGCCATTGAGCTTTACGAACAGCTTGGAGGCGTGGTTACCTGTGTTTCGTCGTGGAGTCAGCCACACAAAAAGAGTTTTAGTTTCCGCAAGGCCAATGGCATACAACTGGACGAATTACTAACAATAACCGACTCATTTGGAGGTATTCATGCCGACAAAGCCCGCGATTTGGGATACGAAGTGCTGGACGGGGAAGCCTGGCTGGAACAGGAAGTGGATATCCTGATTCCGGCAGCCATGGAAAATCAGATCACAGGTAAAAACGTGGGGCTGATAAAACCTTCAGTAAAAATTTTGGCCGAGGGAGCTAACGGACCTACCACGCCTGAAGCCGCCATCCAGATTGGACAGCGGAATATCTTTACTATCCCTGACTTTCTGGCCAATGCCGGTGGTGTTACCTGCAGCTATTTTGAACAAGTGCAGAGTGCCATGAACTACTACTGGGAAAAAGAAGAGGTGCTAAGCAAACTTGATGTAAAAATGACCTCGGCTTACATTGCCGTGAGTGATTTCGCCCAGCAAAACAACCTGAGTTTACGCGAAGCGGCTTACGTGATCAGCGTCGACAGGGTAGCACGTGCCTGCCACGACAGAGGATGGGTTTGATGCCGGGTTTTGTGGCAGGAGTTAAAGTGGCTTTCTGAAAGAGAATAGCTATCTTTGCAAAAAAATATCCGGTGACTTTCAACGACTTCAACTTAAACGCTCCGCTAAATAATGCCCTGCTCGATTTGGGTTTTGAGTACCCAACTCCTATCCAACAAGCCTGTTTTTCGCTTATCCTTTCGGGAAAAGATACGGTAGGCATCGCGCAAACCGGCACGGGTAAAACCATTGCCTACTTGCTGCCCTTACTCAGATACCTGCCCTATTCAGAGCAAAAAGCGCCACGCATTTTAATTGTTGTTCCTACCCGGGAGCTTGTGGTTCAGGTTGTTGACGAAATTAAAAAGCTAACTCCCTATATTCAGGTCAGGTTTGCAGGCGTGTATGGAGGCACTAACATAGCCACCAACAAAATAGTCGTCCACGCCGGATTGGACATACTGGTAGCTACTCCCGGCAGATTGCTCGATCTGGCACTTACAGGGGTATTGTCGTTGAAAAACATCCAAAAATTCGTGATAGATGAAGTAGACGAAATGCTGCAACTCGGGTTTCGGCCACAACTGCTGTCGATAATGGAAATTCTCACCGAAAAGAGACAGAACATCATGTTTTCGGCCACCCTCACCCCTGAGGTAGAAAGCGTTATTAACCACTTTTTCAGAAATCCTGAGCAGGTGGTGATTGCCCCGCATGGAACTCCCCTGGAACAAATTGATCAAAGAGGTTTCCATGTGCCCAACTTTTACACCAAAGTTAATCTACTTAAGCACCTGATCAACACGGATCAAAGCATGGAAAAAGTGCTGGTGTTTGCGGGTAGCAAGCGACATGCCGACAGGCTGGCGGAACAACTTTCGAGCGATGAGGACCTGACTCTCGGTGTATTACATGCCAACAAATCGCAGAACAACCGGTTTGAAACCCTGAGTCAGTTTGAAAAAGGAAACATCAGGTTACTCATCACCACCGACATCATGGCACGCGGACTCGACATAGCTGATGTGAGTCATGTAATCAACTTTATGATGCCCACCACGCCTGAAGACTATATACACAGGATCGGGCGAACCGGACGAGCTGAAAAAAACGGTGTGGCCATTTCGTTTATTAATGAAGCTGAAAGGCAATCTCAGAGCGACATCGAGAACCTGATGAAACAAGCCATCCCCATTTCTCCGTTACCCGAAGAAGTTGAAATTTCGCCCATGACCACCGATGAAGAAAAACCAGCCGCACTTTACGACAAGCCCTATTTTTTAAATCCCAGAGCCCGCAAAAACACCGGAGCTTTCAGCGAAAAATCAGAAAAGAACAAAAAAGTAAACTCAGGAGGAGCAGGGCGAAAAGAAAGAAAACGCAAGGCCGACAAAAGAAAACGAAAGTAAGCAACAGTTTTTGACCTAATCGTTCAGGTTGGTGAAAGGTATCCTGTCCAAAAAACAGTATTCGATATTCGGTGTTCAGAAAGTAATCCCGCTGTCAAACTCAAATCCTTCGAAATGGCCTCTGCCTTTTAGTGGTCTTTTAAAAAATGTTCAATATCCCGCATTTGTCCATACAAAACCATGATATCGTTCTCTTTAAGCACCGTATTTACATTGGCTACTTCTTGCACTTTGGTAACTTTTCGCGAAATACCGAGTAGGTTTTTTTCCACAGCGGTTCTAATGGTAGTTAGCACGGTGATGTGGTAGTTTTTTCTTACATCAATTTCACCCAGTGTTTTCCCAATGAGATGAACCGGAACGGTTGCTTCGATAATGTTGTGGTCTTCGGTAAGCTCAAAACTATCGATTATTCCATTGACATTCAGCTTTTTTGCCCAACGGTCGGCCGTTTCTTCTTCCGGATGAACAATTTCATCTACCTGCATGGCTTCGAGAATGGTTTCGTGTAAAGGCGAAACCGCCCGACTTATCAAGCGTTTTACCTTCAGTTGTTTCATCAGGGCTGTTGCCATGATATTGGCTCCTTCGTCTTCACCAATGCAAACGATTACCACGTCTGAATCGTCGACAGGTAAATGATGTACTGCCTGCGCATCTGTGGCATTCAGACAGATGGTATGGGTGATGTATTCTTTCAGGGATTCTACTTTACTCATTTTGCTGTCAACCCCAATCACTTCATGTCCTGTTTTAGTCAGCTTTTGTGCCAGAGAAGATCCAAAATTCCCAAGGCCTATGATGATAAATTTCATGGCTGTTTGATTAATTAATGATTATTTCTTCAAGTGGATACTTATATTTTAGATTGACCATTTTTCGCATAAATGCGACCAAAATTGTCAGCATGCTCACCCTGCCAATAAACATGGTGACGATGATTATCATTTTACCTGCCGCACTCAACTGGCTGGTTATCCCCAGACTAAGGCCTACGGTGCTGAATGCAGAAAAACTCTCAAAAGCAATGGGAAGAAGTCCTTTGTTGCCATCGCTGTAACTCAACAGCAATATCGACAAACCAATCACCATAATGGAGAGGCTGACCACGGCAAAGGCTCGCCGGGTGGACATCGGAGAGATTTCGCGGCGAAATGCCTCAACGCGGTCTTTCCCCCTGGCTATACTGATAAAATTAAGTATGGCCAAAGCAAATGTACTGGTTTTAACCCCACCACCTGTCGACCCGGGAGAAGCTCCGATCCACATCAAAACCATTATAATCATTATGGTTGAAAAATGTAGGGCAGAGGTGTCAACTGTGTTAAATCCGGCGGTACGTGGTGTTGCAGCACCAAAAAAAGAAGTCACCACCTTGCCAAAACCACTGTGCTCACTTAGCGTATTATCGGCTTCAAGGAAGTAAAAAAGTCCTGTACCTACCACCAACAACACGGCAGTGGTGACAAGCACAATGCGTGTGTTAATGCCAATGACCCAGGGCTTATAAATGGCTCGTTTCCGTATCAAACGATTTACCACCAGGTGTTTAAAATAGGTTAGGGCGTTAAATACGATGGGAAATCCCAACCCGCCCATGATAAACAAAAAGGCGATGGTGAGATGCAAAGTATAGTTGGTTCTGAATCCAATTTCGTATAAACTGTTTGGCAAAGTGGAAAACCCGGCATTGCAAAACGCCGACACAGAGTGAAATATCGAGAAAAACATCCGTTTACCGGGAAGCTCAATAACACCTGAGTTAACGCTAAAGTAAATAATTACCGAGCCCACCGCCTCTATTAAAAACGTGACCAGTATGATTCGTTTCAAAGCGTTGAACACATCGGCAATTTTGTCCGAATTATTCATATCTTGCAGCATCAGTCGGTTTTGATACGAAGCTCCTCCTTTAAAAAAATAACTGAAATAGCTTGAAAACGTCATGATACCAATGCCTCCTGCCTGAATGAGCAGCACCAGGATGGTTTGTCCAAAATAAGTAAAATGCGACCCGGTGTCAACTACCACCAACCCGGTAACGCAGACTGCACTGGCAGAGGTAAACAAGGCATCAATAAATGAAATGCCATCGTGTGTAGCATTGGGGAGCATCAACAGGGTTGTTCCCACACCAATGATACCGGCAAAACTTAAGACAAAAAGCTGTGCGGGATTAAGGTACTTTTTGTGCGGATTGACCTGAATGGTTGAGATGGCACGCACCAAAAAGGCCAGAAGGGCTATGTTTAACCAAATTTTCTGATTAAACAATTCAACATCGGCCAAAGCAAACAGGCTTATTAAATTGGTTACGTAAAGAGTAAACAGAAAAAAATCGACAAACCATACTTTTTTCTTTGGCAGGGGATGCTGTGTTAAATAAATCAGGAAAGTGAAAAGAATGCCAACAACCATTACGGCAACATAAATGTAATAGGGTATGTTTCTCACGACAGAGGCAAGCGGGAAGCCGGCTTCAGCCACAAGCACAATGACCCCAACCAAAGAGAATACAAAAAACACAACCCTGATCAGGTGGTAAGTTATTCGACGGCCACTCATGATACCCTTTTGGAAACTATTCATCACTCTATCTATCTGATTTTTTCATTTCAAAGCGATTTCCATGCATTATTTCAATCACTTGCGTTAAATTTGTCTGGATACTGACAAGCGTGGAGTTCATTTTTAAAAACACCGCTTCTGATGAGTCCATTTTCTTCAGGGTACGGTTAAGCATGTTCGTATAGATTAATGCCTCGTTTAGCGATTCAGTAAAACCTTCGCTCGTCGGACTTCGGAGTGCCATATTTAATTTGTCAAACATCACCGTGCCAATGCCCAGCCCATTAAAAAATGACATGTGATCATGGCTCTTGATCAGGCACTTAAGTGAATGAACCAAAAAATAGGTTCTGGCCAACAATTCCGCTAATTCAAAGTCCTCGAGCATCATAAAGAATAAATCTTGTTACACGATTACCTGATGACACAGGTTGAAAAAACGCAACCAGCATTGGTTGACTGTGATCCCATGAAAAACCTGAAGCCTTTATCATTGCTCATCTTTATTGTCTTTACTGTTCTTGTATATCTCCTTACCTGCAATCACCAGCATCCAAACGATAATCGCAAAAAGGGCAAAAGCAACAACTATCTGACCCACTCCATATGTCCCCATAGCAACAACCTTTAAGTTTAATCTGCAAAATAAAGGTGAATGTGATAAAGAAAAAATAAAGAAAAGCAGGCAGGTATAAAGATTTTATAAAAGTCAGCAGAAGCGGTAGCCAACGCCGCTCTCGGTTATAATGTGGATGGGGTGGTTCGGGTCAGTTTCGAGTTTTTTACGCAGCTGTGCAACATAAACCCTTAGATATTGGGTTTCGGTTTGATAACCCATACCCCAAATTTCTTTCAGGATAAACTGATGCGTTAGTACTTTTCCTTCGTGTTTAACCAATAAGGAGAGTAAATTAAACTCTGTTTGGGTAAGCTTAACGATGGTGTCATTTTTTTTGGCAGTCCTGCTGATCAAGTCAATTTCCAGATCAGAAAAAACCACAACAGAATCAGATTGGTCAACGGATCGATAACGTTTCAAGGCCGACCTGATGCGTGCCAGAAGTTCTCCTGTGCGAAAAGGTTTGGCTAAATAGTCGGAAGCTCCACTATCAAGTGCATTTACAATATCTTCTTCTCCATTTTGAACGGAGAGCACGATTATAGGTTTTGTATACCACGCCAAAAGGTTTTTAAGTACCTGATGGCCACTCATATCCGGAAGGCCAATATCCAAAAGAATCAAATCCGGCTGATGACTACCGGCCAACAAAATCCCTTCTTTCCCATCCTTAGCCTGGATTACTCTGTAACCGTTGCTTTCGAGGACAATCTTGAGTAATTTCCTAATTTGAGGTTCGTCATCAATTATCAGGACCAATTCGCTATTCATCGTCAGAAAATTTTATATCAGAAGATTCGGCAGGAATAATAATGGTGAACACTGCACCACCAGTCGGTTTGTTACTCAGCACCACCTGCCCACCATGCGCTTCAACAAACCCTTTGACTATGGATAACCCCAGACCTGTACCGCCCACAACCGACTGTGGCAAACGGTAGAATTTCTCGAACACTTTGGTCATTTTGCTTACCGGAAATCCAGCCCCCTGATCCGAAACAATCAACAAGCAGTTGCTGTCCTTCTTTTTTACTTCGATAAGGATTTCGGTTTCGGGAGGAGTATATTGTATGGCATTGTAAATAAGGTTATGCAACACCTGCTCCATAAGTCCTCTGTCGAGTTTAAACAAAGGAATGGTTTCATTATAGTTAAAGCGAATGGAATGCCCTCTTAAGTCTCCCTCAAAACCTTGCACCAGTTTATAAACCATTTCATTTATATCGCACCAATCGAGTTTCGCCTTAATAAATCCGGACTCCAAACGACTCATATTCAGCAAGTTTTCGACATGCCGGTTAAGACGCAGACTGGCTATGTTAATTTCCGACAGCAGCTCAAGCTCATCCTGAGGAGATAGTTTTGAAACGGAGTCCTTCATTGTATCTACCGCCCCGATAATGGTAGAGATGGGTGTACGCAACTCATGCGACAGTGAATTTAACACCGTATTGTACAATTTGATGGTTTTTTCCCTCTCCTCCTCCTCTTTGGACCGGAGTTCCGACTTCCGGATTTTAGACGTAAGTACAGCATTAAGCAGGGCTATGGCGAAATACATCAAAAACAGAAGAATATCCTCAGGAGTACCAATGGCAAACTCGTAAAGCGGCGGAATAAAAAAGAAATTCCACACCAAAGCGCTGAACACGGCGGTAATCATTACAGGCAGGATGTCGAAAAGCATGGCCAGAATGGAGACCGCCAACAACAATATCAGGGCTACCACCTTGTTTCCGATAATCCCCACCAAAAAAAAACAAGGAAGCACCAACATGATGATCAGCCCAATGCCGATAATCATCTGATTCAGTTTGCTATTTTTTATTGGGACAACAATTGACATTTTCCTCCTTAAATATGCTGATACTTTAAAAATCAAAGGTAGGAATAATCAACTTATTATCGCGAATAACAGATGAAGTACTTAAGGTAAGTACCCAAATGCTATTCAGATCATAGAAAGAAATCTGGTTATGGCATTAATCCTTTATACACCTGACCGAGAAACGATCTTTTTTGTTGTAGGTGTAGGCTCCCATATTGTCCACGGTTTTGTAAATGCCTTTAAAGCTGGCATAGTTATCGTTTTGAGCGGTAGCAGACCAATGATAAGAACTTTCGCCAATTTTACCATAAAATCCGGCTTTGTCATGATATCCTGCCAACAAAGCATTAAACCCGGATGTGCCGCCTTCCCTGAGTGCTCCTCCGGCTTTCATAATTCCACCGTTAAAATCGATCAAACGTGTCCACTCGGCATCGGCAGGAAGATGCCATCCTTCGGGACAGGCCACCATGGCTTCCGACCAGGAATAAAGACGCCCGAAATCTTTGCAATTGCTGTCTACGCCCTCATAACAAACCGAGTTTGCGACGTTGAAATTCAGATTCTGTGCCATCCAAATCTGATCGCCTATCTGCACAGTTTTGTATTTCTGTCCGTCTCTGCTGTCAACCAGCAAGTTCGGATCTTCCTTGTTTTCAACTGGCTTCTTTTTCTTTGGTGAGACTTTGACAGGTTGCTCAATTTTTTTTGGCGCCTCGTAGGTAACTAATGGAATATTAAGTGCTGCGTGAGCATGAACAGAATCGACAGCACGCTGAACAGCGGTTTTTAAAGCTAACTTATGGCTCATTTCCACTTCGGCACAGCGTTTGCCCATGTAGTACCAGAAACCAAGTAACATCAAAATAATAATGATGACGGCAACAATAACATTTTTCATAGTAGTTGAATTAATCAAGTAAAGGACAGTTGAAGAACAAAAAAATATTTTTTTTTAACAAAAATATATAAACAATCGAATTCCAATCCCTTCTTCACAACTTTTTTTTATCGATTGATGGAGAACCAATACTCGGCAATCGGTAGTTAGAGGAAACAGATTGAGACCGCGAGATATTGAGTATCGATTAACTGCCTTTCTGTTGTGTGTATAGTTGTTTGTTTGTCCCAGCCCGCCGGGTCGAGAATACAAACACGAACCCGATTTCGACCCGACGGGTTTTGTCCAACCCGGCAGGTCAGGTGTGTGGTGTTCAAAATGAAGTAAATCAATGGAATAATGCAATCGATTAACAGCCTGTCGGCCTGTGGCGTGAAATGATGATTTTAAACCGAAGAGAAAAAACAGAAAGCACTTAGGCTATCTCACCAGAAAGAAGCTTCCGTAGCGCTCTGTTTGTTTGCCTTCGGAGGTGGTGAATACCAGGTGATACACGTACGATCCGGCCGGGGCTTCTTGCGACAAGTAACGCCCGTCCCACCCTTGTGTGGCTTCTTTGGTTTCAAAAATTAACTGCCCCCAGCGGTTATACACGCGAAACAAATAGTTTGGCCCGTTGAAATAGGTGAACACGGGTTTAAACAAAGGAGTCAGCCCATCGGGGCGAAAGGCGTTGGGCATAAAAAGCTCAGAATCGAGCGAGAGGGTTACGCGGTTCGACTCGCTCATTTCGCGGTAACCATAAATGTTGGTGTCACGCTCAACAGCTTCCACCCAATACGTGGCTAGCCCAACAGGCAACGCTATTCCATCCAGGTTATCGGTATATTCCAGTACACTTGAAGCAACCGAATCGATAGGAACCAAAGGTGCTCCATCTTTCAAATCACGGTAAATCCGGTAGTATTCTATGCCGGCCTCATATCCTGAAAAAGGTGACCATTCAAGGAGAAACTCCTGATCTGACACTTTGGTACCTGTCAGCAACACAGTCGTCATTGGGTTGGATATCAGGCGCTCATGGCCACAGCTATCGTTCACCACCACTTCGTAGGTATAGGCTCGGGTGGCTGCATCAGCGGTAGTATCGGTAAAAGCAAAAGAGGTGTCGTTGACCTGGTCTCGTTTTAAACTCAGGATAAGATCCTTTGTTGTGGCATCATCACTGCGATAAACCTGCCAGGAACAATCGACGGGTTGAAGGTCTACATCCAAGAGCAGATCGATGGCATGATCGGGGCGCACCGAAGCGTTGGCCAGATAAACCGATTGCGGGACGACATAAGTGCCCGTTCGTATTACCTTTTGGCATGAAGTAGAAGTAGCCGTACCAAACTTTGCCCTGATGGCATAGGTATAATCAGTTCCCGGCATCACATCTTGATGCGTAAAAATAAAGGTGTTGGCATCTACCTCTCCGGCTACTTGAAAAGGGTTCCCGTTCAAACTGAACAACACCTGATATCCTACCAAAGCAGGGGTAGCGTTAATATACGGACTCCATTGCAAGCTTATTTCATCAAGGCAAATGTCGTAGGTAGGTTCGAATAAATATACCGGTGAAAGTTGGTTAATATCTTGAATGGTTGATTTAACACCACAACTATCTTCTGTAGCAATAGCATAAATCAAGTCGGGGTTATTACAAGGATCGACAGCAGTATGAGTATAATTTTGAATTGGATCTGAGACAGACACCTTTGTAATATCATAATAGGATTCACCCAATTTTTGATATATTATTGTATAAGCTGCATCTACACTTACCGATGGAGTCCAGCTTAAAACCACTTCTCCTGCAGGATTTACTGAGATAGAATCAAACAAAGAAGATACCGGCTGTTGGTTTTCACTGAATCGTCCTGAAAAAACAGAGGAAACCGAACGGCACCAACCGTTATTGGCCACCTCAATGCGATAAAACACCGAATCGTCGCAGATGCCATCCTGAAGAACATCATTGTAGAGGTCATAGTTTTGGATCTCCCCACGGAGTTGCCAATTATTTTTTGGGTAAGCCTGCCAGATTTCATACATATAATCTCCCGGCAAAAGGATTTTTTGCCATGACAGGATAACCGTTCCTGAGGATTCTTCGCCTGTCAGCCGCATCGTCCGGGCAATATCGGAGTTTACAGTTTCGCCAGGGTACACGACTTCTACATAATAATACCGGATAGCCATTTGGGCGTCAGCCGCATCGTGGTAGTAACTCGAAATATTCGGGTTATAGGTATCCAGCTGGCCGACTCTGTTAAAGCTGACTCCGTCAGCGGAATAAAAAATATTTTGCTGTTGCACATCCGAAGCGACATTGGACCAGGAAATGGTTACTCCGCCATTTGGATGAACTTCAAGACAGGAAATTACCGGAATATCGCGTGCTTGCGCAAAAAGCGCGACAGGAAATAAAACCAAAGTCCAGATGACCAGGAATTTATTCAAATTAAAAACAAAAGGAGTTCGGGCCTGCTTATTATCCGGGTTGGAACCATCAGCAGAAAAACACGTCCAATATGTCAGCACAGTTTTCCTCATAGGTGCTACAACTTTTCTTTTTTACCTACCACCAGCCTGATCATGTTATTGGCAGCGAGGTAACGGTTGGCCACTTCCATTAGCTGCATGGGCTTGGCTAAAAGCATGGTTTTCAAGCTCTGGTGATAATACCCAAAAGGCAAATCGTTGTCGTTAGCCGCAATAAACCGATCGGCTAATGAAAAAGGCCCATCAAAGCTACGCAAAAAAGTACCATAGAGGTAATTTTTTACCAGATGGAGCTCCTCCTCTCCTATCGGCTCCACGGCCAGACGGGATATCTCGTGGCAAATCTCACCCAGAGCAGCTTCGGTATGCATGGCGTTAACTTCGGTGGCCACACTGAAAAATCCGGCATGTCGGTAGTTTACCAAATAGGAGCTTACACCATAGGTAAAGCCTTTCTCCTCACGCAAATTGCTCATGAGACGAGAGCCGAAATAGCCACCCAATACCGTGTTTAACAGCTTTAGATAATGGTAATCAGGATGGTTTTTGGCAATGGCAGGCAACCCTACGCGAATGGCAGACTGCAGTGCATCAGGTTGTAGCTCAAAAAAATCGCCTTTAGCAGGATGCTCCGCAGCAAAGACAATGTCATCAGTTAACTTTATCTGTTCAGAAACAAAGCGTTGACCAATGTAGGTATTGAGCATTTCAGGCAATTCGGGTGAAATATTTCCGCTCACCAAAATCCAACCATTGCCGGGATAATAAAAGCGCTTAAAAAAGGAAACAACATCCTGAATATTAATTCTCTCAAAATCATCTACTTCGAGCTTTTGTCCATAGGCCGAGTGTTCGCCAAAAACAAGCGAATTAAACCCTGTGGACGCCCTGTACTTCACCTTGGCATTGTTAATTAGAAATTCCTGCTTTTGCTTATTCAGATAGGTAGCCAACTCCTCTTCCCGGAAAGCCGGTTCACTGAAGATTTCGCCAATCAAAGGCAGCAGAAAAGGCAGATGTTTGTTAAGCGAATACAAGGTAACTGTTCCTGTGTCCTTTGTTACTGAAGTTTCAATATAAGCTCCGTAGTAGTCGATCAGCGAGGCAAATTGAAAGGAAGTCTTTGTAAGGGTTCCTTCGCGTAAAAGCCGGTTAGCTGCCAGGGCAATCAGCCTTTTCGACTGAAAAGCCGATCCTGCATTAAAAACAAAATCAATGCGCGTTACCTCCTCCTGTCCGGCATGAATTTGCCTAACCACCATCCCGTTGTCGAGCTTCCACAAAGGCGGCTCTTCCAAAGTCATCTTAATGTGCTCGGAAGTCAGCGGTGCAGTATGTCGTGTAGGTATATTTGAATCTTTCATAAGTAGCTGGTTTTAATGACAATCCCCTCCATACTACCGGACAATAAGGCTTCAGGCGTAACCCTGGCCGACATCGGACAAAGATGGAGGTGGTACTTTACAAATCGGTAACCCGGATCAATCATTTTTTGCATAGTAATATAAGGTATTTGCTTTTTCGCGGGTAAGCATCCGTTTCACCTGATTGGAGAGGTCGCTACGCGTAATTTTTTGGTAATGATCAAACTCCCTGTTTATTTCAGCTGCATCGCCGAGAAGTTCAAAATAACATAGATTCATGGCTTTGTTTAGCACCGTCATGCGGGAAAAGGTCAGGTTCGACTCCATTTTGTTCTTTATTTTGGTAAGCTCCTCATCGCTCACCAACACTTCTGCAAAACGCTCAATTTCAGCCCATATAGCGGCCTCAGCCTCTTCCATCGACACCCCATCCATCAGTTTTCCGGTTATGATAAACAACCCCCCATCCATATCACCGGAGATAAAAGCCTGAATGCTGGTAAAAAGTTTGTCTTCCTTCACAAGGCGTTGGTAAAGTCGTGCCGAATGTCCGTTGGAGAGCACATCAGAAATAAGATCGCTTACATAATAGCCTTGTTCAGTTCGAGCAGGCATATGCCAGGCCATGTACAGCGCATTTTGCGGAACGGGACGATACACAGCTTGATGTCGTGCTTGCACCTGAACAGGTTCATCCGGATAGTCGTGGACTTGCCTGTTTCCAGGCTTAATTTCTCCAAACCAATGTTTTACACGCTCAAAAACCTGCCCGGGATCTACATCACCCACAACACTCAAAATGGCATTATCAGGATTATAAAACCTGTGGTAAAAGTCAACCACATCGTCAAGCGTAGCACTCTCGATATGAGAAATCTCGCGCCCGATGGTAGCCCAGCGGTAAGGATGAAGCTGATAAGCGAGCGGCTTGAGCAATAGATATACGTCGCCATAAGGCTGATTGAGGTAATTTTGTTTAAACTCCTCAATCACCACCTGCTTCTGAACATCCAGGCTGCGCTGCGAAAAATTCAAGCTGAGCATTCTATCCGATTCAAGCCATAGCGCGGTTTCCAGGTTATTTATCGGCAAGGTTAGATAATAATTCGTAAAATCGGCATTTGTAAAGGCGTTGTTCTCTCCTCCTGCCCTTTCGAGGGGAACATCATACTTGGGCACATGTACCGAGCCGCCAAACATCAGGTGCTCAAACAGGTGTGCAAATCCGGTTTGGTTTGGGTCTTCATATTTCGAACCCACACGGTATAAGACATTTACCGCCGCAATTGGGGTATTCCGGTCGATGCTTACCAAAACAGTAAGCCCGTTATCGAGTGTTGTTTTTTCGTATTCTACCATTCAATATTCATAATTTTAGCCTAATCCGGAACGGGTTGCAAAGCAAAATGTTACAATACACATGAACCAAACCGGGTTTTGGTCGACAAACTTACGATGATATTTGTAGAACGGATAACTATTTTTTGAATTGTGTGTAAAAAGTTAATTAATTTTGTTGCTTAATTAAACTGAGATCGTTTAAACCAAAAAAAATGGAAAGAGATCATATTATATTCGACCTGATTAAACAGGAAAAAGAAAGACAGATGCATGGCATCGAACTCATTGCCTCCGAAAACTTCGTCAGCGATCAGGTGCTGGAAGCCATGGGTTCGGTAATGACCAACAAGTATGCAGAAGGATATCCTGGCAAACGCTATTATGGCGGTTGCGAAATTGTTGACCAGTCGGAACAGCTGGCCATCGACAGGGCTTGTGAGCTATTCGACGCGCAATACGCCAACGTGCAACCACACTCGGGAGCACAGGCTAACATGGCGGTGTTTCTCACTTGTTTGAAACCTGGCGACACCTTTATGGGTTTGGATCTTTCGCATGGGGGTCACCTTTCGCACGGCTCACCGGTAAACTCCTCCGGCATTTTATATAACCCTGTGGCCTATCATGTAAAAGAAGAAACCGGATTGGTGGATTACGATGAAATGGAAGTCCTGGCACACCAGCATAAGCCAAAAATGATTATCGCAGGTGCTTCGGCCTACAGCCGCGACTGGAATTACGAGCGTATGCGCGACATAGCCGATGAAATCGGAGCCATCCTCATTGCCGACATTTCTCACCCTTCGGGTCTGATTGCCAAAGGAATACTTAACGACCCCATCGAATATTGCCATATCGTTACCACCACTACGCATAAAACGCTACGCGGACCAAGAGGCGGTTTGATACTGATGGGCGAAGACTTTGAGAATCCATGGGGACTGAAAACACCCAAAGGAGAATTGAAAATGATGTCGGCCTTACTTAACTCGGCGGTATTCCCCGGCGTGCAGGGCGGACCACTCGAACATGTGATTGCCTCTAAAGCTGTGGCCTTTGGCGAAGCCCTTACCGACGGGTATTTTGAATACATTATGCAGGTAAAAAAGAATGCCTCGGTTATGGCCAAAGCCTTTGTTGACAAGGGCTATCAGGTAATCTCCGGAGGAACCGACAACCACCTCATGCTCATCGACCTGAGAGGAAAATTCCCCGAAATTACCGGTAAAGTAGCCGAAAACACCTTGGTGAAAGCAGATATTACCATCAACAAAAACATGGTGCCCTTCGATAGCAGATCGCCCTTCCAAACCAGCGGTTTACGTGTTGGCACACCGGCCATTACCACGCGCGGGTTAAAAGAGCATCACATGTTGCCTATTGTTGACCTTATTGATGAAGTAATCAGTAACATCAACAACGAGGCGGTGATCGAATCAGTAAAAAAACGTGTTAACGACCTGATGAGCGGTTTTCCGCTGTTTGGTTATTAATGCTGACACCTATTAACGCAGTGATCAATCAACATGCTTTCGTCCGAAATGCCGGCAGAAAGTTATTATCTACTAATACTCATCTAATTAAATAACTTATGAAACGTTTATTATTTATTATGCTAACCCTGTCGGTAGCCATTTGGGGCTGCGAAAACACACAAAAAGAAACCACGAATGAATCGAACGGTTGGGATCACACAGTGAAAGTAGCTGAGGTGATACAAACCAGCAACTACACCTACCTTGATGTTGAAGAAAACGGTAAGCGCTATTGGATGGCCATTGCAAAAAATGATGTCGCCCCGGGTCAGCTGATGTATTACAACAGCGGTTTGCCCATGAGTAACTTTGAAAGCAAAGAGCTAGACCGCATCTTCGAGCAAATTCTTTTTGTTCAGGTAGTTAGTGACAACCCCAATCCGGAAAGCACGCTCGCTCCAATGGAAAGAGCCATGGTTAATAAATCGGCCGGGGAGAAAAAGCAAGTCGAGATTGCTCCTGTAACCGGAGGATTAACACTGGAGCAAGTGTATGACCAACGTGAACAGCTGGCAGGAAAAGAAATCGTGGTGAAAGGAATTGTTACCAAATATAACCCCGCCATACTAAACAGAAATTGGTTGCATATTCAGGATGGTACCGAAAAAGGCAAAAATTACGACCTGACCATCACCACCAACGACGAAACAAAAGTTGGCGAGATTGTGGTTTTTAAAGGCACATTGAATCTGAATGTAGATTTCGGATCAGGGTATGCCTACGACCTGATTCTGGAAAACGCTACCCTCCAGAAAGAAATGTAATACTGGCCTACCGGTCATGTGAAATATCCGGTAGACGCAACACGTAATAAAGCGGTGAACCAATCCTGTGGCTTTGCGTGAAATATTCTCTCGCCAAGGCGCTAAGACGCTAAGTTTTATAGGTTGTTTACAATTCGTGTTATTCCGTCTTTGATTAACTTTTCGTTGAAGTTGATTAATAAACCAAGTTTCAACCCTGATATTTTCAAGTAGGTTAACAGTTGCTTTGGATGAGCCGGAGCAATTTTTTCTACGGATTTTAATTCGATAATTACTTTATTTTCAACTATCAAATCGGCTCTGAAACCAATTTCCATTTTCAATTCATCCCAAATCACCGGAATTGCTTTTTGTCTTTCAACATTCAATCCTTGCATTACGAGTTCATAAAACACTATTTCTTCGTAAACCGACTCTAATAAACCTGGTCCAAGTTTAACATGAATGTCGTAAGCTGTATTTACTATTTTGGCTGCAATTTCGTTTTCAGTCATTTCTTTCTCGTTATTTATTTTCCTCCTGACCTCTCCCTCGTCCGCATTTGTAAAGCGGATGTTTTATCCCCGGCATTTGTAATGCCTACACGCAGCCTTAGTAACCTAATCCTTTGTTAAGTGCCAGCTCTATTTCTGGCGGGTGAGGTTCAATCCTGGAAATGCGGGACTGGGCGTTGCGCGCCGCTGAAAGTTCTATTTATTAACAATGGTTTTTTCTCATTTCAAGTTTCGGGATTTCAGTTCTTTTTGCATTTCCCTTTCTAAAATGCTATTATTTGTCGAATTTCTAACTACGATATAGGCTAATATCAAGGGGAAGAAAGTAAAAAATTCAAATCCATTTTTAACAGTGCCATAAATGGCAATTCCAATAGTAAACCCAATAATTGTAGCATCGATTATTTTGTTGTTTCTTATCTTCTTTAATTTCCGCAAAAGTTCTTGGTCATTTAATTCTGACAAGTTTTCAGTTTTCATATATCTATTTTTCTATTTTATTAAATCAATGAGAATTCCTGCACCAACTGCAATAAAGGTGAAAGTTAACATTCCTAATATGTAGGCGAAAAATGCTTTTACGTAGCTTAATAGCTTCCTCTTTTCAAAGAATTGCCCAACCGCATAAGTCGTATAAACAAAACCTACGAATGCACCGAATTGCATTAAATTAATATGGGTCAAGCCCTGAACGATTCCAAATGCTGAATATATTAACATTCCAACCCCCATCACGAAACAAAGGAGTATTATAATTTCAAAAAAATTAAAAGGATATTTTCTAAATAGGATTTTCAACCACAAACCAATAAAAATCGACATTACAATATTTGAATAACCGTAATTCCCTTGTACCCATTTGAAAATTTTAAGCGTTGTAGATTCTTTATCTCCCGAATAACTTAAATAACCATCTTCGAAGTGAAAAATACTAAGAAGTATTGTATATATCAATGAAGTAATCAGGATAAACATTATCGGTTTTACAAGACGATTTCTGTCTTCTGAAATAAATGTTCTGATACTTTGTCCTGGTCTTATCAGCAATTCTTTTATTGTGTATAAAATTCCTTTTTGAAAATTTAAAACACTTGCAATTTCAGATAAAATGTATCGACCATTTATCCTTTCTATTACCTGTGGATGTCCGCAATTAGGGCAATAATTACTTTCAAATTCACTATCGCATTTTTTACAGACATTCATCAGATATTATGTTTTTGTCAATCATTTAGGACTTTAGATTTCAATATTTTCGAGGCTTTTCATAAACCACCGCAAACGCCAGTCCATCTAATACCCTCTTTCACTATCAATTCCGTTACCAAATTATCCAGCTAAAATAGGTATTTAATCCATTCCGCGACACGCAGATTTTTGATGATAAAGGAGTAGATATTCCGGATCTCACCAAAACGGCTCTATGAAAGCCAAAACTGACCTCGCCTCGTCCGCATTTGCAAAGCGGATGTTTTATCCCCGGCATTTGCATTGCCAACACACAGCCTTGGTAACCTAATCCATTGATAAGTGCTGGCTCTATTTCTGGCGGGTGAGGTTCAATCCTGGAAATGCGGGACTTGGGGGTTGCGCTCCGCTCAGCGTCCTAATTATTGTACGCCGTATTTTATTTTTGTTTTTCTCGGGTCAAAAAGTCTTGATACACTTCATCTGTTTTCATTACTTGTTCGTATCCTTTATTTTTTAGTCCATTGAGCAATTTCATATCCCCAGTCCATAATATTCCGTCTGTAAAATTAGAAACTGCCACAAAAATTGTATCATCAATGTCAATATCTTGGCAAAGCAGTTGTGCAATTCTGTAGATTTCAGGAGGGATAATAGAATGATTAAGTATGGTAATATTTCTGAGGATTAAGCTATAAGTCTCAATAAATTCATCTTATGAAAGTTTCCCAATGGATTTTATTTTCTCTTTATGCTGAAATATTTCAAATCTAACGTATTCAGGCGAATAAAAGTCAAAGTAATCTTTTCCATTTATTAAAATTTGACCAATTCTACTATGGGTGTTTAGCAGTGCACTAAACACAATGTTTGTGTCTACAATGATTTTAGTCATTGAGTCCTAATTCTTCTTTAGTTCTGTCCCAACGGCCTTTTTTGATTTCTTTTAGGAGTTCATCAATGTCATCTTCTGAGGCTGTTGATTTAGAAGTCAATTCTTCGTACCTCAGATAGTCGAGGATCGTCTGAATTCGGGAGGTTTTAATTCCAGCAGAAAACCTGACCAGTATTTCGTTATTTTGCCTTTCTACTATCATTTCTTTTTTTTTCAAATTTACAAAAAAAAACAGATGGTTGATTTAATTGTCTCTTTTTCTTAATATTGGTGCAAACGCCAGTCTATCTAATACCCTCTTTCACTATCAATTCCGTTACCAAATTATCCAGCTAAAATAGGTATTTAATCCATTCCGCGATACGCGGATACTTGATAGTAAAGGAGTAGATATTCCGGATCTCACCAAAACGGCTCTATGAAAGCCAAAACTGACCTCGCCTCGTCCGCATTTGCAAAGCGGATGTTTTATCCCCGGCATTTGCATTGCCAACACACAGCCTTGGTAACCTAATCCTTTGATAAGTGCTAGCTCTATTTCTGGCGGGTGAGGTTCAATCCTGAAAATGCGGGACTGGGGGTTGGGTGCTGGTTAGAATCCTATTTATTCAAGCAAGCAACAACCCGTAGCTTCATTAAGTGCATAACCCGCAGCTCGGCGGATGTATTTCAACATGGACTCATCGCTGGGCGCTGCGCGCCGCTCAGAGTCCTATTTATTATCGGTTCGGCTTTCTTTTCGGCCCCTATGGGTCAAGTCTGCCAGCATAAATTTTTAGTTGATTGTAGTAATGTAACTTTCAATTTCTTCGCTTTCTCCAAAAGCAATTGTTGGATTATTGAAGGGTGGTCTGTCTGTATTTTGTGGGCTTAAAATTTCACCATTTTCAACTTCGTCACCATAGTTTGGAGTTGACCGAAATTTTCCTTCTCCCCTAAAATTTAAAATTACTGCTTGGACTCCTGGAATTATACAAATTTGTAATCCCGTTTCTTCGCTTTCAAAAAAGTCGTGTTGATTTAACCGCATACGAACAGTCTTGCCTTTTAATAAACTTTCAGGACAGTACCCGTTCCACATATTTGAAATTTTCGTTTCAGCCATATTTGTTATTTTTAGATTATTGCCGAACGTAAAAAGAAATAGCTCAATGTTTTCTCCTTGGGTTTCAAGGTCATCAGCAAGCTTTTTGGTAAGCTGCAAAAATTCAAGATATTTTTTTTCTTTATTGTAGTCATTTATGTTGCTAAAAGGTTGGAAGTCCGAATATGTTTCACTCACAAAAACATCAATAAGTCGTTTGTCAAGTATTAGGCAAGGTTTACCGTTAAATGATATTTTGAAAAAGTAAAGTAGTTTACTGTAAGTTGATAGTCCAAGTCCTACAACATTCTTGAAAGTTGATGTCAGGTTGTTAAAGTCTATGGTTGTGGGATTTGTTTTATCTCTTAAAGTCCGCAAAACGTTTTCAATGGTTTCAATGTGTTTGAGAATTTTTATAAAATGATTTCCACGCATTCCTGCTGTGTAGCCCCAATAAATTGTTTTAATAAATTTTTCTCTCGGCTCGGTTGTTTCAAAAATGTCTTGACGGCTTATAGTCAAAGTTTTATTGTCACCAAACAACTTGTTATTGAGATTTTTTAGCCATTGAATTTCACTCTCTGCTTTTGTCCAAGTCGTTCGTTTTGTCGTAAAACATTGTTGTCTTACAGGCAAGTTTGAAATTAAAATTTTGTATGTGTCTATATTCATAGGTGTTGTGTTTTAAGCTGTCCGCTAACGTGCCCGCTGTATGTGGTGTAGTGGAGCGCAGCGAAACTATAACATATACAGCGTGTTACATGGCGTTTTTATATCAATCCTGCCATTTTAACTAATAGTTTTGCACCATTTCCATAGTTTTTTGTTCTGAAACCACCTGCAATTCCTTTATCATAAGGGATTTCAATTCCTAATGAAGTATTTTGGTCCGCTGTTATATCCAATATTTCATTAGTCTCTTTATTAATCAGATAACAATGTCCTCCATACTCCCATTCTTTTTCTGGAATTGCAACTTTCTTCCATTTTTCTTTTCCTCCTGTCAAACGATAAATAACCTCACTCGCAGCATAACAAAATCCAGTAGAATCAACGCCACTTTCAATGTTTTTCTTATACCATTCAGGTTTAAGAATAGCACGTTTCACGTCATCCCTTTCGAATGCTTTTTTCAATTTCAAAATTATTTCGTCTAAATCCATATTAATCTATTGTTAATTCAAGGAAATACCATTTATCAACTTTTTCCCAGATGAAATGATACTTGTTTTTTAAAACCACAAAAACGTCTTGTCTCCCCTTGTTATTAGGAGTATTTAATTCAAAATTTGGTTTGGTTTCATATCCATCATGTAGACAAAATATTGTTCCGCTACTTCCTCTTGTTGATTTGTTAATATAGGCAGAATCGTCAGTTATCATATAGAATTTTCCCAAATCGAATTTTTTTTGTTGTAAAACCGCAATTTCAAGGCTTTCAATATCAACATATGTGTCAATTCTCCCCCAGTCTTGTGCTCCCTGTCTTTTAAGTTTAAATTTTAATTCAATTCCACATCGAAAAATTTTGTCAAATTGACATGTTAAATCAAAATATTTTGACCTTCCTTTTATATCTTGAAGTTTGGTTTCTAAGTCTACCTTAAATAAGTCACTTTCATGTATTGAATAGAGTTCTCCAACTGTCCTTATTATTTGTGCAAAATGATGTTGAAATGGTGCTTCTTTGTTAATCATATGTCTGTTGTTAGTAAATTGAGAAATGAATATTCTCCATGAAACAGACATGATTTCATTCATTCTTAATTTATAGTCACTTGGTATAATTTTCTTTTCTATCATTCTATTAGCTGTCTTTCTAAAATGCACTGTAACTGCACGCTATCCTCAACACCATTGCACCTATTTCCGCTTTGCGGGTATCCCAACATCATGCTATTAACTAACATTATCAATGCGTTGTGTTTTTTACCCATGGCGGTATGTTTAAGATTATTGTGTTTAGCATGACACAAATGTATGATATTTTTCATTACTTCCTACTTGATGGGTTAAGAATTTACTGTGTCACTCCGATCGCCGGACGGGNNATGGGTGAGCTATGCCCTGATGTCACCAATTTCAACAAAAAGTATGGCTAAATGCCTGGAAACCTGATCAGACTGCCATGATTTGAGGCAAATAAGGCCATCAAATCAGCAGCAAAATTCAACAAAACACAAGCAAGAAACAACCCTTAGCTTCATTAAGTGCATAATCCCGCAAATGCGGGTCTGGGCGCTGCGCGCCGCTCAGAGTCCTTTATATTACCGCCTGTGCATTTTTTTATCTCTTTGTCAATAAATTAAATAATTCCTCGTTAATATAATAATTCCCAGTCCCTAATTTTTCTTTTCGCAACATTTTATCATCCGCCAATTTATTTAAATAATTTGCAGCTGTTAATCTTGATACTCCCAAATCATTTACAACAAACTCAATCTTTGTATAGGGATGTTTAAATAAGTTATTTAACAAATCTTGACTGTAAAATTTGTAATTATCCCGGAGTCTATGCTTATAATCAAGCATTAGCTCCTTGATTTTTATAATCAAATCAATGGTCTCTTTAGCAGTTTGCTCAACTCCTGTTATCATAAACAACAGCCAATCTTCCCATAAATTCTCATCTCGAACTTTTTGCAAAAGTCGGTAATAATCAGGCTTGTGTTTAATTATATAATTGCTCAAATATAAAATCGGCAAAGATTGGAGCTTTTCTAAAATCAAGTATAATATGTTTATTATCCTTCCAGTCCTTCCATTTCCGTCATAAAATGGGTGAATACTCTCAAATTGAAAATGAATAATTGCCATCTTAATCAATGGGTCGCAATCTTGCATTTCTGAATCATTTATGTATCGCTCCAGATTTGCCATTAGCCTCATTATTTCATCATAATCTTGAGGTGGCGTGTAAATAGTCTCACCAGTAGCTGCATTTTTCAATGCAGTACCAGGCAATTTTCTGAATCCAGCCTTATTATCCTCTAATACTTCTTGAATTTGTAGAATACTATTATTTGTCAGTAGTCCAGTCTTTGTGATAAGTTCAAATCCTTTTTTTAACGCTGAAATGTAGTTCTGAACCTCCTTTGCTTGAAGCGATTTAAAAGCATCAAGATTCAATTCCGATTTGTATAAATCATCATGAGTCGTAATTATATTTTCAATCGCAGAACTATCTTTTGCTTCTTGTAATCCAAGTGTATTAATCAAAATATTTTGATTGGGGATTGTTGAAGCAACTCCTTTTAACTCAGCCAATGCTGCATGCGCTGAAGGTAAAGCTTTTAATACCTTTTTAGTTTCTAAGTCAATATTTAACGGTAATTCTATTAATCCCCAAGTCATCATTTGTAAAGAATATTTAAAAATCTATACAAAGATAATTCATTTTGTAAAGAAATCACCAAAATCTTTACATTAAAAAACAAGTCTGTATAAAAATCATAAAAATATATGCACAACGCTCGTTCTTTGCATTGGCGGTGACGGCAGTCCGTCTAATAACCTCTCTTAATACCAATTCTGTTGCAAATTAGCCCTGCTAAAATAGGTATTAACAGGCGTTTTTCGAAGACGATTCTTTCTGACCACAAAAATTGTGATTTAAAGTCAAAAACGTGAATGTCAAACCAAAATTAGCCATAAAGTATGATGCAGTGTTGTAGCCTGTGCTTTATTTCCGAAAAATAAGATTCATGTCGGATAATTCTTGTCCAATTTGATGTATTCCAGATAGTATTTTCTCAGTCTGGTTTTCCGATGGTTTTTTATGTCCCTGCACATACTGTGATAATAGAGTAGGATTCATTCCTATTTTTTCCGCTAAAAATTTTGAGTTCAAAACTTTGAAATATTGGAAAAATTGCTCAAAATCTATTTCAAATTTCAGGTTTTCGTTTGATATTAGATATTTATTTTCAAAATACAGTTGTGTCGCTTCGAATGCATTTTCGATAAGTTCCGGAACAGTTCTTCCAGTTGTAAATATTGGATAATCTTCAGAATAGGCAGAAAATCCAGTCTCAGTTTTCTCAACAATTATTTTTATTTTTTTCTTATAAGATTTCATAGCACAAGATTATTAATTTGAGATACCAGCATCCTTCAGAATTTTTCGTTCAAGTCCTTTTCCAACTTCTTGACTTCCATGATTTGGAAATATTATTGTTCCGTCTCGTTCATCATGTTTCATCTTTACATGTGAACCTTTCTGTGAAACTGGATACCAACCTTCTTTCTTCAGAAGTCTGAATAATTCTGAACATTTCATCTATTCATTCTGTGTTTAGTCTGTTGCAAAAGTAAATAATAATTTACCTTAATGCAACATTATTCTACTGAGTCTGTTTTTTTGCATTGGCTACAACGGTTATGGCGATGGGCAGTAGCGGATTTCATGTCGAGTGGTCTGACCGGAGGTCAGAGCAAGAGGCTTAAATCTGCACTGCCTGCGGAGGACTGCACCCGCTATTGCCTATACGCCTATGTTGGCATTAGTTTTTAATAACTCTCATTAATCTACTCGGTAATATATAGACTTCAATAAAGTGTTTTTTGTGTTTCTGGTTCGCTAAGGATACATAATTCTAATACCAAGGTGAAAGTGACATTGGATGGTTATTAAAACCAGAACCAAAGAATTCAATGAAAAACTCCAGATTACCTTCTCCGACCTCATATGTATAGATGGCAGTCCCTTGTTGGTTGCTACCTGATATCGATGAAATATTTCCATTTGAATCATAATTGTACTCTTTTTCAGAATTTAATTCCCAATTACCAGAAAAGTTATGATACCTTTTCTCTGAAATTATGGATTGCCCATTATTCTCAAATATATATCTGTCGGTTAAAACCCAATTATCCTCACTGTAATTATATAAAAGTTTTCTCTCTACGAAGTCTCCAGAATATTCATATTCATATTTCCTTTTATTTTTCCATCCACCTACAAATTCCGTTTCTATTGTTTCAACTATTTTACCGCTCTCATAGCTGTTTAATTCTTTTTCTTTTAATTCTAAAACGCCACTTTCATTAGAATAATAATTTAATGATTCTAAGCCATCCGAGTTGTAATTAAAGGTATATTTATAAACTTCCTCATAATCATCTTTGCCAGTTTTTTGATAAAAAATCAACTCTTCTAATTTTCCATCTGTAGATTTATATTCAGTCTTGCTATTTTCATTAGTCGCTATGGCTAGGTTTGGGTTTGGGTTTGAAATAACAGTTGAACCGCTTTCTCCTCTGATTTCTTCTAAAAATTCTTGATTGTAAATGAACTGAATATCGTCGCCTTCGTAATTCTCAACTTGTTTCAATCTGTAATTCTCATTGGTCGGTGGATTGTTTGTATCCTCATCTTTTTTACATCCGACAAATAAAAAGATAGATACTAAGGCTGCAGTTGCGATGCTAAATAAAATTTTTTTCATAGTTTAAAGTTTTTTGATTAAGAATGTATTTCAATATGAAACGATAATTACATTTTATTGACCTAGAATGCCATATCTTTAACAAATTAATGCCAACTATATGCTATCTACAATACCATTGCACCTATTTCCGCTTTGGGGGTATCCCAACATCATGCTGTTAACTAACATTATCAATGCGTTGTGTTTTTTGCCCATGGCGGTATGTTTAAGTGTATTGTGTTTAGCATGACACAAATGTATGATATTTTTCATTACTTCCTACTTGATGGGTTAAGAATTTACTGTGTCGCCCGGACTTGCTATTTTCCACAGGTTCAGGTTACATGCCAGGTAGAGCCAATGAGTGCTAATGCTTTTATGGCTCCGACCATTCCTGTTTTGAAACGCAACTCCGCTTTGGGGGTATCCCGTCATCATCCTATTACCCAACATTATCAAAGCATTGTGTTTTGTGTCCATGGCGGTATGATTAAGTTTAATGTGTTTAGCATGATACAAATGTATGATATTTTTCATTACTTCCTACTTGATAGGTTAAGAATTTATTGTGTCACTCCGATCGCCGGACGGGTGGCTATCCCTGTCTGCCGGCCTGCAATTATCCTGATACCATTTGCCCGCTTACGGTACATGGGTGAGCTATGCCCTGATGTCACCAATTTCAACAAAAAGTATGGCTAA
>DJVY01000003.1 GCA_002440885.1 Bacteroidales bacterium UBA6244 | reverse complement strand
ATCGTAAACGGCCTGTACGGTGTAGGAGTATACGCCGTAAGCAGGAAGAGTCTGGCTGAAGGTATTACCCATGGTAGTTCCTACCTGTACGCCGTCGCGCTTAATTACGAAGAACTGGAAAGCACGGGTTGCGCTGAAATCCCAGCTCAGGGAAACGAGTCCGCTAACGGGGTTGGTAAGGGTAGCTACCAGGTTGGTGGGCACGTTAAGGGCTACGCCGCTAACGGTCATCGTTACAGGTATAACTACGGTTCCAACGTTGGGAGTTGAAATAAAGGTAATCTCGGCAGTCTTAACGGTACCGGCAGCAAGTCCGGTTGCGTTGAAGGCTACGGGGAGATTGAAGTTGGAATACGCAGGAACGGTACCTGTTGCCTGTCCGAGAGTCAGCCAGGTGTTTGGTCCCGGCGAAGTATAAGCTATGCTGGCATTCCATCCAAGCTGTCCGTCACCATTGTTGGTGATGTTAAGGGCACCGTCAACCATTTCGTTAGGGTTAACCGATACGCTGTACGGATTGGGAGTTACGGCCATGGAAGGCCGCAGCATGGCTACGTTCTGATAATTAGTAACGCTGGGCGCAACAGTAACCGACATCACGGTATTGTTATATCCCGGATAGGAAGCTGTAAGTTCATATGTTCCAGCAGATATCAAAGAGAACTGATAAAATCCGTTTGAAGCTGATACTGTTGAAATTGTATTCAGACCATTATACAGTGCTACGTTGACACCGCCCATGGGGATGCCAAATCCGTTAGTAACAAATCCCTCAAGAGTACCGACACCAAGTGTAGTAGTAAAAGACCAAACATCATTTCCGGTTGCTTGTCCTACAGAGTTGTAAGGTACAATTTGCCAATAATACTGTGTGGCCACATCAAGCGGGGTCGCAGGTGTGTATGAAAGAACATCACCAACATCCTCTCCATTCACAACATTGGTAGGAGGATTATCCGTTCCCAGATAGACAAGGTAGCCTGCGGGTGCTCCGCCTCCGGTGGTATTTGGTGCCCAGTTAAGGCTTACCGATTGAGGCATGCCACTTGCACCATTACCGGGTGAGGAATACTGAGCTGCCAATGGAGCCATTGGGCCAAACGTGAAAGTAAGTCCCGAAGCAGGAAGAAGAGTGTTGGAAAAGGTAACGCTTGCAGAATTGGTCGTGCCGGGTGAAGTAACGTCCCATCCGGTTGTAGAAGCCCTGTTAATAAACTGAGTATTATCAGAGCCTCCAATACCAACCTGACATGTAGTACTGGTCGTACTGGTAACAGAAAAATCTCCGTAAACAATATCTACCATATTTGTGGTTTCTTGCAGACGGATCTGGAAGTTATAAAGTTCTCCAACATAGGTAGAACCATACCTCTTAAAGTTCTTCCATTGAACTACAAAGGTTCTGTTTGGAGCCGTTCCTATAGTCTCAATCTGAATGGATGCGCCAGCCTGAGCCTGAAGATCTCTTCCAAATGCAGAAATTCTGCTTCGCAGATAATCCGGAGTGGTAACAGTTGTCGAGCCCAGCGGATTGTAACTGCTTGATGATGCATTGTTAACGCTGGGTGTTAAGGAACTGTGGCCAAGTGTAATCCATCCATTGGTATTCACAGCCACGCGATCAAAGGTATGTCCGTTGAAAACGAACTCAAACCCGATTGGGAATCCAGGTCCGGTAGTGGTTGTGCCACCGCCGGGAATTGCCGGATCAACGAACCGTTGATCATCGGAAGACTCTGTACCCAAAACCGTACCCCCGGTTATTTCAGTATAAGTTCCTGCTGATTGCATGAACCCATAAGAAACAAACTGGGAATACGCACTTCCGGCTATAAAAACTGCCAGAATCATGAGCGTAATAAATTTTCTCATTTCGTTTGTGTTACTGGTTTAATGAAACATTGAATTGAATTGAAAATATTTCAAGTGCGTTACCGCATGTTGAAATTCGTTTACAATCTTGAGCTCTATGCCGTTCACTTCCTCCTTTCTGTCACTCATGTGACCTGTTCTTACGTTTTTCCTTTGTATAATTAGCTGTCAAACAGACAGTAATGATTTTGTTTGCATTAAGCACATTGCTGAATCAATCCGCTGTGCCGTTCCTTGATTCAGAACGCAGTATAGGAGCCTCCGTCTCTTTCAGATAGGTAATAAATGATACAAGAGCCATACCCGTGTTGTTCAACAATACGGTATAGAGCCCAATATTAACAATTGTATCAGAAACTCTTTGAAACGTTTTGGCCACCAGTTTACAAGTTCATTTTAGTTTTTCGTCCAGGGCATCATTAATATTATCTATTTATAAATCAACCCTTTTCAGACTTTCCCTACCTCATCCTTTACAACATATTCATCAACCAAAAAACGTCAGCCTGAAGCACACCCCCTTTATAAAAACTGACCGGTAAAAGAACACCGGATTGGTATATTAGACACACAAAAACCATTTTACCCCTATCCAATTTAAACTTCTTAACGTTTTTTAATGCTGTTTTAAGCATAGTTTTTACTCTCTTTACCGATTGTTTTACAGTGCATTATAAATATGCTACCTGGAATAATCCGTAATAAAACCATTCAGCAGACTCCTCTTTTCCCATTCTGTCGTGCATTTCAACAATCCTTACATCTATCATATATGTTTTTGTTTGGATAATCCGGTTATCAAAAACATTGCCTTAAAAAATTTCGGGCAGATAGAACTTTTTTTTGCCTTTACCGGATATCGGTCCGAGTCTCAGCGACTCATTCTGAAACATCGTCCCATTCATGCAAAAAACGTGAGTCACCGGGTAATAATCTCATAATCATTGTATTCTAATCAATACAGGGTATATTGAGATCATATCATTAATAAAAAATTCAGGAAAAGGTAATTCAGGATTTGACTCGTCCGGATTGTGTGTGCCCGGGCAGACCGCTTTATAGATGCCCCGATAAGCGACTGAAGGTGTTCCGATCCTGCACCATAATATACTAGAATGCAATAATTCATGGTTGAATCATGAAATATGAAATCGCTGCGGATGGAATTTTAGGAGGAACACGCATAATCTTATTATCAGCATCAAATCTGATCTTTACGTATTATCCGGAAGATTACCAGAATACGCGCGTGTATTATGAGAACCTGGACATTTGCAACAAACCCGGCGATTATTTTTAACCAATCACGATTAATATAACTGAAAAAGGCTCCTTGCGGAGCCTCTTTCAGTTTACGCACTCTCGTGCGCGGTGTATCAATTCAATGATTATTTG
>DJVY01000087.1:2993-11881 GCA_002440885.1 Bacteroidales bacterium UBA6244 | reverse complement strand
AACCCTATGATCACCAGCATCCTTACCGGAGACATTATCAACTCAAGAAAAACACAACCGGAAGTCTGGATTACCTCACTTAAAGAAATCCTGAATTCGTACGGAAGCGAGCCCACAGGCTGGGAAACATACAGGGGCGACAGCTTTCAACTAGAAGTGCCCAATCCCGAAGAATCGCTTACCGCTGCCCTGAAAATCAAAGCCGTGATTAAGCAACACAAAAACCTCGATGTACGAATTGGCATCGGCATTGGTGAAGTAACCTACCGTGCCAATAAAATCACCGAATCAAATGGCCCGGCTTTCACCAATTCCGGCGATTGTTTCGGATCGCTCAGACTAAATACCCTGGCCATAAAAACTCCATGGAATGATCTTGATTATCAAATGAATACCATGATTAACCTGGCGTTGATTACCATGAACAACTGGACACCCACTAAAGCGACCAACGTGAAAGCATCACTCCTGTTTCCTGAAAAAAACCAAAAGGAACTGGCCATATTGCTAAACAAGAAATCGCAGAGTACCATCAGCCAGAGTTTACAAAGTGCCGGAATGGATGAAATAAACCAAATGCTCTCCTTTTTCAGAAATGCAATCAAATCGAAGCTATGATTTTATTTATAACTCTATTGCTGGCTCATTTGCTGGGTGATTTCGTTTTTCAACCTGAAAAGTGGGTCAGGGACAAGGAAAAACGCAAAATCAGATCACCTTACTTGTATTACCATATTCTGGTTCATGCCGTTAGCTTGTTGATAGTCTTACAATTCAACACAAAATACCTTTGGGGAGTAGTCCTGATCGTAATTTCTCATTTCGTCATCGATACGGCCAAGGTATATTCCATAACGAAGAAAAACAGAACGACACTGTTTTTCATCGATCAATTGGCTCATCTTGCAATACTCGTATTGTTTGTTTACCTCTACCAACCTTTTAGGCTCCAGGTTGACAATATTTTTGAACCACGGTCAATCGTCCTGATCACTTCTCTGGTGGCCTCCACATTTGTTTCCTCCATTCTGATTAAAATCTTGGTTTCGCACTGGACAAAAGAGCTGGGTGACAACAACGAATCGCTGGCCAATGCCGGAAAATACATCGGAATACTGGAAAGATTGTTTGTATTGATCTTTGTCGTATTCAATCAGTGGTCGGCCATCGGGTTTCTGTTGGCGGCCAAATCTGTTTTTCGCTTTGGCGATTTGTCCAGAGCCAAAGACAGAAAACTCACCGAATATGTTTTGATCGGCACCCTGCTAAGTTTTGCTTTTGCCATTGGAATTGGGTTAACCTACAATTACCTGATGAAAACAACAACCCATTAATTATGACTAACATAACCGAAAACTCCATCGAACTTTTAGCCATCGAACGACTGGAAAAACTGGGCTACGAATACATCTACGCCCCCAACATTGCACCCGACAGCGACACACCCGAAAGAGATAGCTATGAACAATTGTTGCTATTGAACAGATTAAAAAAGGCAGTAGCAAGAATCAACCCATCCATTCCAGCCGAAGTACAACAGGAAGCCATCAAAGAAATTCAACGTATTGCCTCCCCTGAGCTGCTTGCCAACAACGAAACATTTCACAGGTTGCTCACCGAAGGTATTCCCGTATCGAAAAGGGTAAAAGGAGACGACCGTGGCGATCGCGTTTGGCTTATTGACTTTAAACATCCTGAAAACAACGAGTTTGTGGTGGCCAACCAGTTTACCGTTGTCGAAAATGGACACAACAAACGACCCGATGTCATCCTTTTTGTCAATGGCATTCCAATAATAGTTATGGAGCTGAAGAATGCAGCCAATGAAAAAACCACCGTAAATGCTGCATTTAAACAGATTGACACCTATAAATCCATCATCCCTACCCTATTTACCTACAATGGATTCATTGTCATCTCCGATGGACTGGAAGCCAGAGCCGGTTCTTTATCTGCCGACAAAAGCCGCTTTATGGCCTGGAAATCATCCGACGGAAAAGATGAAGCCTCCCCGCTGGTAAGTCAACTAGAAACCCTGATTCAAGGCATGTTGAATAAGGAAACACTGATTGATATCATCCGGCATTTTATTGTTTTTGAAAAACACAGAAAAGAAGATAGTACTACCAAGATCACCACCATTTCGACAGTAAAAAAACTAGCCGCTTATCACCAGTATTATGCGGTTAACAGAGCCGTGGAATCAACGCTGCGGGCTTCAGGTTATCTCCCAAAGAAGAAGCTCCCGATGTTTACCGAATCGCCTGAAAGTTATGGCTTACCCGGCGTTAAGAAACAACCTTCAGGTGACAGAAAAGGCGGCGTGGTTTGGCATACCCAAGGAAGCGGGAAATCGCTATCGATGGTGTTTTTTACAGGAAAAATTGTCCTGGCGCTCGACAACCCAACCATAGTGGTAATTACCGACCGCAACGACCTGGACGATCAGTTGTTCGACACTTTTGCAGCATCCAGGCAATTGCTGCGGCAACAGCCTGTGCAAGCTAACGACAGGAATCATTTAAAAGAGCTATTGAAAGTGGCTTCCGGTGGTGTAGTTTTTACAACCATTCAAAAGTTTCAGCCCGATGAAGGCAATGTATATGAGTTGCTTTCCGAACGCAAAAATATTGTAGTGATTGCCGATGAAGCACACAGAACGCAATACGGCTTTAAAGCCAAAACCATTGACGATAAAGACCTTTACGGAAATGTAGTGGGTAAAAAAATGGTTTACGGTTTTGCCAAGTACATGCGTGATGCACTCCCCAATGCCACCTATTTGGGTTTTACAGGAACGCCCATCGAGCATACCGATGTGAACACGCCAGCCGTATTTGGCAACTATGTGGATGTTTACGATATCGCACAAGCTGTGGAGGACGGAGCTACCGTTCGCATTTACTACGAAAGCCGTCTGGCTAAGGTTAATCTGAGCGAAGAAGGCAGGAAACTGGTAGAGGAACTGGACGAGGAACTCAACAAGGATGACCTTACCGATGCGCAGAAAGCCAAAGCCAAATGGACACAGTTGGAAGCCCTTATCGGCAGCAAAGAACGTATCAAGACCGTGGCTAAAGATATCATTACCCATTTCGAGCAACGGCAGGAAGTATTTGATGGCAAAGGTATTATAGTGGCCATGTCGCGAAGGATTGCCGTAGAACTGTATGAAGAAATCATCAAATTAAGACCCGAATGGCATTCCGATGAAATCAGTAAGGGAGCAATAAAGGTAGTCATGACAGCTGCCTCTTCCGATGGTTCGGGAATTGCTAAATTCCATACCACCAAGCAGCAACGCCGGGAGTTTGCCGACCGCATGAAAGACCCAAAAGACGAAATGAAACTGGTCATCGTCAGGGATATGTGGTTAACCGGATTTGATGTGCCCTGTCTGCACACCATGTACATCGACAAACCCATGAAAGGTCACAACCTGATGCAGGCCATCGCCCGTGTGAACCGCGTATATAAAGACAAACCCGGTGGTTTGATTGTGGATTACCTTGGCATCGCCTCCGACCTCAAAAAAGCCCTGTCGTTTTATTCCGATTCGGGTGGCAAAGGAGACCCTGCCCTTGCTCAGGAACAAGCAGTACAACTGATGCTTGAAAAACTGGAAATTGTTTCCAACATGTACCACGGCTTTCCATACGAAGACTATTTTGAAGCGGACACCTCCCGTAAACTTTCGTTGATCCTGGGAGCCGAAGACCACATTTTGGGACTGGACGATGGCAAAAAAAGATACATCAACGAGGTAACTGCCCTTTCTCAGGCTTTTGCCATTGCCATACCACACGAAGCAGCCATGGATGTAAAAGAAGAAGTCTCCTTTTTCCAAGCTGTAAAAGCCCGACTGGCGAAATTTGACCGAACAGGAAGTGGTAAAACCGATGAAGAAATTGAAACCACCATCAAACAAGTCATCGACAAGGCACTTGTTACAGAACAAGTGGTTGACGTATTTGATGCGGCTGGATTAAAAAAGCCGGACATTTCCATTCTTTCGGACGAATTTTTGCAGGAAATCAGAGGCATGGAGCACAAAAACATATCCATCGAAGTGCTCAAAAAGCTGTTGGCAGACGAAATCCGATACAGAGGCAGGACGAACATTGTGAAAGAAAAATCCCTATCGGAAATGCTTGAAAACGCCATCAGGAACTACCACACCAAAATCCTCACTGCTGCTGAAGTAATTGAGGAACTTATCTCCTTAAGCAAGAAAATCAAGGACATGGATCACGAGGCCGAAGACATGCACCTGACCAAATTTGAGTACGCCTTCTATTCGGCTGTGGCCAGCAACGACAGCGCCAAAGAGCTGATGCAAAAGGACAAACTCAGAGAATTGGCCGTTATACTTACTGAGCGCGTAAAGCAAAACACCTCCATCGACTGGACGATCAAAGAAAATGTCAGAGCCAAACTGAGGGTCATTGTCAAACGTACCCTACGCCAATTCGGATACCCTCCTGACATGCAGAAATTAGCCACCGATATGGTGCTGAAGCAAGCGGAAAGGATTGCGGAGGAGTTGGGGTGATGCCACTTTAATCTTTAAAATACCTGGTATATCAGAATATATAAACTAACGCGTTTTTCGCTATTAAAGTTCTCCAAAAATGTAATTACCCTTCATATGGTATAACATATCTGCTAAAAAAAGGATTTTGGCTAAAGATATTATGCCATTTTTTCTCTCTAATCCAAAATTTACACCACGGTTGAACATAAACCATATTCAAAATATCAGCCCAATCATTCTGAGTAATAATGCCTGTTTTATCTACCTCTAATTGCTTAAAAAATTCCTCCCACACCGCTAAAAAGAATTCCAATTTTTCCCACACAGGACTATGAATATCCAGAACAAAGTCTTCGTCGTTGTATTGCTTTGAATAATTCGACACCCAATTTGAAAAAAAACGTTTCCAATCCAATCTGAAAGACGTATTTCGATGTTTTTGTTTATTACTATCGATGTTGATTTTTGCTCTAATTTCCTCCAATCCATTATTAAAGTGTTCGCTAATACTGCTCAGGTTACACCTAATTTCATCAATCTGACTCTGTGCAACATCTATTGTACTGGTACTGATATTTAGATGAGGAAAATTTGCCAATAATACGTTAAAACCGTTTAAAGATTTATCGAAGGATTTTGTGTCACCTACGAAACTAGGGTGAAACAACTTTATTATATGATCCCATGGATTATATGGAATAGCAATTTTATGATTCTCATGCATAGTTCTAATAACACGTACAATCAAATCCATCCTTTTAGTTAGGTGTGGAGAATATGATATCTCTCTAACGGAAACATTCGTTAATACAAGATGTTTATTCTCAAGTTTATCTTTAGTAATTATTCCATTTGAGATATGATACCAAACTGATGTGTCACAAATAACAGTATCCATTTTAAATTAAATTTATCTTAACAAAGCTGTTCGTAAAAGTAAATAATTCATCTCAAATTGACAAAGTTCAAAATCAGTATAAATACCAATAACCTTTCTTTTGCATAGAAAGAGTAATTATTTAGGTGTTTCTATCAACAGCTCATTCATATCATCCACCTTACCGTTCTCAAAGCTATCCAGAAATATTTGAGTGGTTCTCTCATCAGAATGCATCATAGCCTCGCTGATCAGTGTTCTAGAAACACCTCTACGCTTCATGGTTGTTGCCCAGCTGTGTCTGGCGACATAGGTGGTAAGTTACTACGGATTGGACACCTTTACTTGTTTACCCAATTCCTTTAGGTTTCCATTAAATTACTGGGTATACATGTAACCAAAAAACAAGTATGCTGCATTTCCAGAAAATTGAAATGTATTCTAATCGGTAAATACCGATTCGTGCCTTTTGATTAAAGCAGATTAATTTTTTTCAAAAATTGTATCCCCCTGCTCACCAAGGTTGATTACTTTTGAAAAAAATTTGAAGATGTATTTTCGATTATTGTCAGTATTACTCCTTCTGCTGCTTGATCCGATCGCGGGGTGGGCGCAAACCAGTGGTTTTGGTCAGAATGTGATAAGTGAAACCACCGCCGACCAACTCAAAACCAAGCCTTTTAAGCCTGTAGTAAATGTTAGTCTGGGTACCTCATTCACTTCTTTTTATGGTTTTAGCGCATTCAGTACTTGGGTCATGCCCGAAATCACCATGCCCATTAGCGATCGCTGGCAGGTTACAGTTGGCATGGGCTACTCCGGAATATACCCTAACAGCAACGAAAACAGCAACTTCCAGAATCTTAACAGCCAATACGGTCATTTGTTTGTCTCAGGTCGTTACTTTGTAAACCAACGCGTTACGCTTACCGGAACGGCTTACAAAACCATGCTGCTCAACCCAAATCCTACTGATGACTTTATGCGCGATGGCCGTCTGGATTACAGTAATCAGGGGGTAATGATCGACATGAATTACAAGGTGGCTGAACAGTTTCAAATCAACGTAGGGTTTGAATACCGCCAACAAAACGGTCCGATGTACCGAAGATATTCAACCGGGTTCGATAACAACATCCCTCTAAACGGTTTTTCGACTTTCCCCTAAAAAACCTTACAGAGTATAACCATCCGTGCCAACACAAACACAGTGAGAATGAATCTACAAAAACGCATTGACGCCCTGGCTCGTTTGGGCTATTTCATGCGCGAAACGGCAAAGCCCCTACCTAATCCGGTGTTCGCCAACCTACAGGAACAAAACAGTTTCGATAAACTTGAATTGGAAATCTGTCAGGCCAAAAACTACAACGGCTGGTTTACAGAAAACAATGTGAGACAAGCCATTGGCTCACTGGGCGAAGCCATGACAAAAGAAAAACTAGAGGAATGGGCAGTTCGTTACGGAGACAAATTAATCAACCATGAGGGAAGAAAGCAGGTTGGTATTGTCATGGCGGGAAATATCCCTGCCGTTGGTTTCCACGACCTGTTGTGTGTTTTACTCACAGGGAACAACGCACTTGCCAAAATGTCGTCGGGAGATAACCGGCTGATTCCGGCTTTAATACAGCTGCTTATTGCCATTTCGCCTGATTTTGATGACGTTGCCAGCTTTACAAAAGATCGGCTGACAGGATTTGAGGCCATTATTGCTACAGGTAGCAACAATGCCTCGCGGTACTTTGAATTTTATTTCGGAAAATACCCACACATCATACGCAAAAACAGAAATGGAGTGGCCGTTTTAACAGGACGAGAAACGAGTGATGAATTAGACGGTCTAAGCTTCGATATTTCAGCCTATTACGGTCTTGGATGTCGCAACGTTACCCATCTCTTTGTGCCTGAACAATACGATTTTATTCCTCTTTTAGACACCCTCAGCCAAAACAACCAGAACACCGACAACAGCCATTATTTTAACAACTACGAATACCACAAAGCCATATTGCTGGTAAATGGCACGCCACATTTCGATACCGGAGGCCTGTTACTTACCGAAAATCCTGCCATTCCTTCTTCAGTCAGCATCGTACATTACTCTACTTATCACAACATCGAACAGCTGTCATCCTACCTTAAAACACTTCAAGATCAGATTCAATGTGTGGTATCAAACCCTGAAATCATACCCCATGCCATCCCTATGGGCACAAGTCAGCAACCCGAATTGTGGGATTATGCCGATGGCATCGACACCATCGACTTCCTTTTGAATATTTCATAGAACTCTACAACACTGGTTTTCAGGCAACAAAGAAATTTTAAATCACATAATATCCTATGTTTACTTTTTTCGGATATTTTTATCCATATCCTTGCATAATTTAAGTAAACATTATATTTTTGCAGCCCCTAAGAGAGTTAGAAAAATATAAGGAAAAATGAAAAAAGATATTCATCCAAAAAACTACAGGTTAGTCGTTTTTAAAGACATGTCGAACGATTACACCTTCATCACACGTTCAACAGTCAACACCAGAGACTCCATTGTTTGGGAAGACGGAGTTGAATATCCGTTAGTAAAACTCGAGATTTCGCACACCTCACACCCGTTCTTCACGGGCAAAACGAAACTCATTGACACCGCCGGTCGTGTTGACAAGTTCAAAAACCGTTACAAGAAACATTTCGAGCAGAAAAGCTAACACGCTTACGCTGTTCTTTCAGATATCAAGTCTTCGGATTATTTCCGGAGACTTTTTTTTTGTTTTCCGGCAATAATTTCAAAGCTTTTTCGTATCTTTAGTCCCTCAGTAAACACAATATAATTAAGGTAAATATGAACTACATACTCTTCGATAGTTTTGGCAGAGACAGCCTGATGCCCTTGGTGTGTACCCGCCCTGTAGCCGACATTAGAGTTGGCATCCTGACTATCCGCGAAAAATGGGAAATTCTTCTTAAATCAACCACCTCGTCGCTCACCCAACCGCATCTCAGCAAGAAATTTCCTTTAAAAAAGGAAAAAGACAACCTGTTGATCAACGGCTCGGTATTTCCAACTCCGGAACTTGTGGCGCGGATCGACAAACTCAAATCTGGAGAAATTCTTGTAAGAGACGACATTATTCTGGCCATGCACGTGGAAGAATCGCAGATTTCAGATTTCGCTTCACAAGAAATAGAAGATACGATCCCTTATACTAATCCGATCACCAAACTAAATGAAACCTGGGAAGTATTCTCGCTAAATCCACAAGCCATCCTCGATGATTTTGAACTTTTAACAAAAGGAAGGAAATCACAACCCCTGAGCAAGAACAATTTCGTTACCGGTGATCCCGCATTGATTTTTCTAGAAGAAGGAGCCCGTGTTGAATTCGCTTTCCTGAACACCACCGATGGGCCTATTTATGTGGGAAAAGACGCCGAGATAATGGAAGGCAGCAAAGTGCGTGGTCCGATGGCCTT
>DJVY01000087.1:0-2981 GCA_002440885.1 Bacteroidales bacterium UBA6244 | reverse complement strand
ATCATGGGCTATTCAAACAAAGGACACGATGGTTTTTTAGGAAACTCCGTGCTGGGCGAATGGTGTAACCTGGGTGCAGATACCAACACCTCCAACTTAAAAAACACCTACGACATCGTCCGACTCTGGTCGTACGATAAAGAAACTTTCGTAAATACCGGCCTTCAATTTTGCGGACTCATCATGGGCGACCACAGCAAGTCGGGCATCAACACCATGTTTAACACCGGCACAGTGGTGGGCGTATCGTGTAACCTTTACGGCTCAGGGTTCCAACGAAACTTCGTCCCTTCCTTTTCCTGGGGCGGACCAAGTGGAATGAAGTCGTTCAACTTCAACAAAGCCGTTCAGGTGGCCGAAGCGGTATATAAACGCCGGGGTAAGGTTTTCGATGAAGTAGATAAAGAAATCTTTGAGTACCTGTACAACAACAAATCAGAGTAAACGCTCCTGATTCTTATTTGGCACAAGGTTTGACCCATTAACGCATCGCTTTAACCAAAGGTAAACAGGCGGTTTCGGGTTTGATCATTTATTTGATTACCAGCACAATGACTAATTTTAGCCTTATGCCGGATTGAAACTCTGCCATTTTGACCTTAAAAAAACAATAGAATGGATCAATTTTTGTCACTATCAGATATCATGGACACAGAAACTGAATTTTTCCCGTTGCTCTCTTCCGAAGACGAAGAAGTGATGAACAGTGAAAAAGTTCCGCCAATACTGCCGATTTTGCCCTTACGCAACATGGTTCTTTTCCCCGGTGTGGTCATCCCGATCACGGTTGGGCGGGATAAATCCATTGCTTTAATACGTGAAGCTTACCGGGGCGACCGGACTATCGGTGTGGTAGCCCAGAAAAACGGGGAAATTGAAGACCCTACCGAGGACGATCTGCACAGGATTGGGACAGTGGCACGCATCATCAAGATTCTGCAAATGCCCGATGGCAACACCACCGCCATCATTCAGGGCAAAAAGCGTTTCGAAATGCAACAAATTATCCAAACTGAACCCTATTTTAAAGCAGAAGTCAGAGGCTTTGAAACAAATTTTGTTCCTGATAACCAGATTTTTGACGCCCTGATCTCTTCAATCCGCGATCTCTCTGTTCAGATCATCGAAAAATCACCCAACATACCTTCTGAGTCAGTCTTCGCCATAAACAACATCGAAAGTGCTGTTTTTCTGGTGAATTTTGTTAGCTCGAACCTTAACACCGACAACGCTACCAAGCAGGCATTGCTCGAGATGACCGACCTGGAAGCGCGTGCCAACAGGGTACTTGAGCTCATGACTGTGGAACTTCAAATGCTCGACCTCAAGCATGACATCCAGAAAAAAGTAAAAGTAGACCTCGACAAACAACAGCGCGATTATCTGCTGAATCAACAGCTTAAAACCATACAGGAAGAGCTGGGTGGCGGTCCTCACGACACTGAAATAAAAGATCTGAACGTAAAAGCCGCCAATAAAAAATGGACCAAAGAAGTGGGAGAAACGTTTAAAGCCGAATTCGCCAAACTTCAGCGCATGAATCCCGCTGCGGCTGAATACAGCATACAACTTAACTACCTGGAACTCTTTGTGGAATTGCCCTGGGGAGAATATTCAAAAGACAACCTCGACCTTAAACATGCCATGAAGGTGCTGGAGCAGGACCATTACGGCCTGCAAAAAATCAAAGAACGCATTATCGAATACCTGGCGGTGTTAAAATTAAAAAACAACATGAAAGCGCCCATTCTTTGCTTCGTAGGCCCTCCCGGTGTTGGGAAAACCTCACTTGGAAAATCTATTGCCAGAGCACTGGGACGCAAGTATCAGCGCATGTCGCTGGGGGGCGTTCGCGATGAAGCCGAGTTAAGAGGACACCGCAAAACCTATATCGGCGCGATGCCGGGACGCATCATCCAAAACATCAGAAAAGCAAAGACCTCGAACCCTGTTTTTATGCTGGATGAAATTGACAAGGTAAGCAGCAACAATTACAGTGGCGACCCACAGGCTGCCTTGCTCGAAATCCTTGATCCGGAACAAAACATTGCCTTTTACGACAACTACCTGGAACAGGAATATGACCTGTCGCGGGTCATGTTTATTGCCACCGCCAACACCCTTTCAACCATTCACCCGGCTTTGCGCGATCGCATGGAGGTCATTGATTTATCGGGCTACCTGATGGAAGAAAAGGTTGAAATCGCCAAACGCCACCTGATCCCAAAACAACTTGAAGAGCATGGCGTTCGGAAAGACCAGGTTAAATTCAGCAAAACCGTCATCGAAAAACTCATCGACTTGTACACCCGTGAGGCCGGGGTTCGTTTGCTTGAAAAGCAACTGGCCAAAGTTATTCGCAACAGGGCCAAATACATAGCGATGGACGAGCCTTACGAGTCGAAAATACTACCTGAAGACCTCAAGTCAATTTTGGGAGCACCTTTTTATAAAAGAGACAAAGACCTCTCGAACAATGTAGCCGGTGTGGTCACGGGGTTGGCATGGACAGCAGTCGGAGGCGAGATTTTGTTTGTGGAAGTGAGCCTGAGCAAAGGAAAAGGACACCTGAAGCTCACGGGAAATCTGGGTGATGTAATGAAAGAGTCGGCCACGCTGGCCTTTGAATACCTGAAAGCCCATGCCACAAAATTGGGAATCAACGAGGAGGCATTTGAGAAATGGAACGTACATATCCACGTGCCTGAAGGAGCTACACCCAAAGACGGCCCATCGGCAGGGATCACCATGCTTACTGCCGTAACAAGTGCCTTCACCCAACGCAAAGTAAAAGCACAGGTGGCCATGACAGGCGAAATGACTTTACGCGGAAAAGTGTTGCCTGTAGGAGGAATTAAGGAAAAAATCCTGGCAGCCAAACGAGCCAATGTAACAGAAATCATTCTGTCGAAAGCCAACCTGAAAGACATCGAAGAAATTGATGAAAATTATATCAAAGGTCTGAAATTTACCTATGTGGA
>DJVY01000163.1 GCA_002440885.1 Bacteroidales bacterium UBA6244 | reverse complement strand
CCGCCCGGTGGTTGATTACGAAAAGATGCGTATGTACAGCATGGTTATATATAACCGCTGGGGACAACTGATATTCGAAACCGCCAACCCTGCAGAGGGATGGGATGGCAAGGATGCACCGGCAGGAGTTTATAGTTGGGTGATTACTTATTCGGATATGGTGGGGAAGGTTGCGAAGATGAGGGGTGAGGTGACGGTGGTGAGGTAATCACCTCTCCTAACATACAAAAACAGGACAAAATAAAGAAAAAATGTATTTCCTTTTCATTAATTCAGGATTAGTATTCGTAAATCATTAAATTTTAATTACTTTTGAATATCATTTAAACCATTTATTGCAAATGAACCTGCAATACCTTACCGAAAACATTCATCCCGCAACTGCGGGGCTGCCCGTTTGCAGTAAATTGAACAATTCGGGGGGGGGGTATTGCAACCCGGCTAATTACTGCTTAAGCCTTTTAAAACACTGCATTTACAGTATAGGCAAAGCCTTGCAGTTTTCGGGTTATTTGTAGAGATTCCCTCCTTAGTATTAAAGGTTATAAATTACATCCCTGTATTGATTTCAATTTTTTTTTAACCATTAAATCATTAAAAAATGAAAAAGATATTACTTGCCACCTTCATGCTTATGGCAATAGCCGGAATCAACAATCTTAATGCCCAATGTTGGAGCGAAACAACTGTTAGTTGGACAGGTGATTGCGTGTATCCGGATGAAAAAACTGTTTATGTTGTTAACTTAACGATATGGAATGAATGCACTACTCCCTATCAAGTAATCTTTAATCAAACAGAGGTTTTATCAACAAATAATACAAATTACACCTTTTGCATTCCCAATCAACTATGCACCGAAGATCAAAAGGAACCTTGCTTTAAAGTAACTTACAGGGTTGGTAAAGTTTTCATTGATACGCAACTACCTGAATGCCAAGACCAAAGGACGTACTACAGAAATTGTGAAGGTTTGCACGACCTTCCAGATCCTCAGCTCGAGTTACAATAAAAACTTTCTTGGGGGTGTAGATCAATAATCTGATTACACCCTCTTTTTTTTGAAATCTATGAGAAAATTAATTACCATACTGCTGATTCTTTGTAGCTTCACTCTTTTCGCACAAAAAGAAGCAAATATCTGGTACTTCGGATATAGTGCAGGGTTGGATTTTAATTCAGGAGAACCCCAGGTTATCACAAATTCCAATGTTATTACCATGTGGGGCACTGCTTCAATGTGTGATAGTTTGGGTAATTTATTGTTTTATTGTGATGGAAGGGAGGTGTTTAATCGTGAGCACAACATCATGTCAAATGGTGATAACCTTTTTGAAGACGATCGTTTTGTAACCCAAAGGATATTGATTGTAAAGTTTCCCGGTTCAGAGAATATATATTACATCTTTTGTGTTGGCAGAGGAACTACTACCTCGCAGGGACAGTATGGGTTATGGTACAGTAAGGTGGATCTTACCCAGGAAGATGGTCTTGGAAAAATTATTCAACGAAAAATTATGTTAAATGCAGCTTACGATGCACAAGAGAAGTTAACCGCCATTAAGCATAAAGACGGGGAAAGCATATGGATACTGACTCGCAAAACAATTGAAGGTAAATATGCCTCATTCCTCTTGTCAGCGAGCGGCTTAAACACTGACCCTGTTATTAGTGATGCACCGCAGTTTCCTTATAGTTTTGCGGCCGACACCAGAGGTTACATGAAGGTTTCTTATGATAAAAAGTACTTGCTTTCTTCGTCTTTTCAATCGTATCCTGAGATGACAACAGAAATATGCAGGTTTAATGATGAAACCGGCGAGATAGATTACTTGTACTTTATAATGAAAGAGGATGAACTCTTAACAAAACTTTATCCTTTTGGTATTGAGTTTTCGCCGGATTCTAAGTTAGCATACATTGCATACACTCGTAGAGCCGGAGCACCAATTGATGGAATTGATATATATCAGTATGATATGAGCAAAATTGAGGACCCAATTGCTTTTTCCCAATCAGCTATATTAATTGGTAGAGGACCTGGTATTGGGCTGCAACTTGCATCAGATGGTAAAATTTATTGCTCATTTGCAGATGGTGATCCACCTGATTATAATAAGGTGAGTGTAATCCATAAACCCTGGAAGCGTGGGATTGAATGCACTTACCAACCAGATGCCATTGATTTAGGAAGCAACCAGGTAAGAATGTGTTTTCCAAATATTCTTCTCGACCATTTATACCGTTTCGAGTGGGAAGGAAACTGTGCCGGCAAGGAAAACGGTGTTAAGTTTAAGCCTAACTTCAATCCACTACCTGATTCGATAAGATGGGTATTCAACGACCCTGATGCCGGCAATGACAGTGTTTCAACGGAATTAAGTCCAACCCATTATTTTACTCATGCCGGTGATTTTGAGGTGATTGTTGATGTTTGGTATCCTCCGACACCCAATAATCCAATGGGGAGGTATGAGCATACTTCGAGGGTGATTACAGTGGAGACAGCACCTGAGCCAGATCTTGGAAGTGATATTCAAAAATGTGAAGGAACAGCCATTCTATTGAATGCAGGCACTGAACCGGGTGCTTATTCATGGAGTAACGGTGCATTCGGGCCAAACCTGAATACAATTTCTGTGTCTGATACCGGAATGTATTGGG
>DJVY01000135.1 GCA_002440885.1 Bacteroidales bacterium UBA6244 | reverse complement strand
GAAAATAATGCTTATCGAATGCCAGATGATTCACTCTTCAATCCTTTCTCTCCCAGCCCTAAATCGTTTAAAGCAGCGGCCGAGGATGGGACGAAAGGCCTCCAAGCCATATCATTGATGCCAATAAAAAACGTTACTTGATATATGATGTCAGGTGACAGATGCAATGACTAATCGGAAATCATTTCATTTCCTAACCCCCTGTCAGCGTTTAAACCAAGTCAGGGATAAAATATCCTTACTCTTTCTTCCTCACATAGGTAAGTTTCTCCACAGGGCTCCAGTTTTTGGCGGCATCGTACGATTCGTGGATGCTAAGCACCAGGCTGTCGCCGGTGATACGTTTCCACTCGTATTTTGACAAGGGAATGGTTCCAAGTGTATCTGTCGGATGGGCCGAAAGGTTATCAAACACGAATGAACTGTCGTTGAGCTCTCCCGAATAAACCTCGATATTGGAATTAAATGCATCGTAAACAGTAATCCGATAGTTGTTCTCGGGTGTGTAAAAACTATAGTGAATCAGCTTATTGCGTACAAATATATTGTTGTATCTGATTTCCTCTTTTAGTAGATTGGTGGATTGAAATTCGATGCCGGAGGTTGTTCTATCGACCAAATACCAACGATTTGCACGGGCATACCACATTTCAACATTCACTTTCCACTCTCCTTCCAAAAATGCCAGGTCGCTCATTTGCTGACTTCGGGGCATCTTAAACCAAGAGGTATCCACGGGTAAATTAAATTGCACTTCCTGAATTTGAAGTATTCGGTTTCTTTGCAGAAAAGTTCGCTCAATGAAAAAGGGTATCACCAGTCCATCAACTTCACGGAAATCGTCAAAATACGATTCTGCCGGTGTCCTGTAGGCGAAATCGACCCAATTGGATTCACTTTTCACCTCCAGATAAGTTTGGGCGTCAAGGTACCAGGTTTCGGTTCTGCGGTTGGGTCGGGTAACTTTCAGAACAAACACTTCCACGCCGTCCAGGTCATCTTTTCCGACCAATACCACGTTAATACCCCTTTCCTTGTGATGAAAAAAGGGTGTGAAAAATTCGGCTTTTTGATAAAACACATTTTGTTCCGCACTGTTTAACTCTCTGGGGAAAGTAATTTCCTGCCAAGGGTCGATGGTCCAGCCCTTTTCGCCGTCAAAGGCCTCAACTACGTGATATTTACCCAGTTCCAACTCGCTGTAGTATCCGCCATCTTTGGTTTTATAGGCAAAAAAGTCCTCTTCAACGCTAAAGGCCGTAAATCGTGCCGTAATTTTCATTGATTCAATGGCATCCCATTTTTCAGCACCACCGTGTGCTTCAATATGTTTGGCGATGATTTCATCCAATTCCTGCGCTTTAGCCAGTAAACCAACCGTGGTCAACATAACCGCCAGTACCATCTGATATAATATACGTTTCATAATGTTCGGGTTTTGTGGTAATGATTAATTTAACTGATAACAAGCCATTTCGGTAAGGTTGCGCACAAATACTTTTCCATTGGAAAATGAGGGAGCCGTCCATGATTTTCCCGTAAGGGCGTCCACGGAGCCATGCTCGGTATAGACTTCCGGGTTGGTATCCACCATCACCAGTTTGCCCTGATCGGAAAGTACCAGCAATTGGTTGTCCACCAGGATAAGACTGCCTTTACCCAAACCACGTTTGGTCCATGTTGCTTCGCCCGTTTCGGCAGAAATGCACCGCAGGGCAGCCACATGAAATCCATAGATATAGCCATTGTAATAGCAACTGGAGCTAAAGTCGTTTTTCATGGTGGGTCCGGTGAGAAATTCGGTGGCTTTGTTGTTTTCAACCGACACAATGCAAAACGATGGTGTTCTGACCCCTGACAGAAAAATTTTGTTTTTGTCCACCAACAGGGGAATGGCAGTCAGTCCGCCAAAGGGCATGGCAAAAGTCCATAAAGTATCACCTTCGGAAGTATATGAATACAAGGTAGCTCCATTGGCAAAAATAATTTGCTGTTGACCATCGATGGTTGCCAACAGGGGTGAATCGTGGGAGCTGTTTCCCTGACCCGACGCCCACAAGAGCTTTCCATCCTTTTTACTGAAAGCGCCAAAAGCCTTGTTTTCGGTTCCGCCAATCTCCATGATCACCGTTTCGCCCAACAACAGAGGAGAGCTGGCATATCCCCATCTGGGAATGGTGCTGCCATAGGTTTTCCCAAAATTTACCTGCCACAATAGTTTTCCCTTTTTTCTGGTCACGGCCGAAAGCGTCCCTTTCCCGCTAAAACAATAGACGCATTCCTCATCGATGGAGGGTGTTGCCCTGGCGCCACAGCCCCAGCCATCTACATCATAATACATGGAATCAACCTGAGTGCGCCACAATTCAGTGCCCGAATTTTCGTCGTAAGCCACCACAAATTCAAACCCGGAAATGCTGTCCAGCTTTTCGCTGGTCATGGTATATATCACACCATCCACAACCGCCAATTCGGAAAAGCCTTCACCAATTTCCTTTTTCCAGACTAGTTTGGGTGGTGATTGATTCCAGTCGGTGGTTGAAAGTTTTTCGGTGGAAACGCCATCACGACTTTGACCTCTGAACTGAGGCCAGGCGTGGGAATTGCTCTCTTGAGCATATCCCATGTATCCCTGAAATGCCATCAGGAATACAAGCACCCCTAGGTGCATCATCTTCATTTTCATAAGCAATTATCTATTCATTAATGGTTGCCAAAATAAAATCAGGGTATTGAAACCTTAGATAACCGCTTTACACGGTGGAAGTGATAGTAGTATCAGGATTTGTATTCGTTTAGTTTAACCTCAATTATCCGAAACGGAATAAATCCTAAAATTTCAGTGTATAAAAGTGGATATAAAAATACGATAAAATTTCTTATTTGCAACAAACAGATGCTAATCATTTCGCAATTCATTGCCCAAATCACGCTTCACAGCCCAATGGGAAGCCAATAGAATCCAAACGCTTCCGCTAAAAAAGACACTCACTACCAACACCATCAGAAAATATCCCGGAATTTGAAAAGCCGGAGAAAGCAATGAAGGGAGTATGCCAATCAATGCCGACATAATTCCGATGGTCATTCCCAATGCCAAAAGCCACATGTTTTCCATGACAATGAGCCGAAACAATTGTTTTTGGGTAAATCCCAGTGCTTTCATTACAGCCAGTTCGTGTTTGCGGTCCAGCATGTTGCGCATCAGCACGATCCCCATGCCCACCGTTCCCAGTATCACACCCAATCCACCCAGTATCATGAAAATATTGAGGTAGGTATTGGTGACCGAATAAAAAGCAGCCAGTCGTTCGGGAGCCGGCATCATTTCAACACCATAGTCCACCCATCGGCTTTTTAGCAGTTGTTCCATTTGTTTTTCCTGCGAGGGCGGCACCTCAACGAGCATCATTTTCGACCCTCCCGATGAGGGGAAATTGGCCAAAAAGCAACTATCCGAAATAAGTATATTTCCCTGAAAAACAGACGGGTTTAACCCGCCAACCAACAGCAACCGGATGGTATCGCCCCGTTCGTTGAGGTAGTTCAGGGTGTCGCCAATGGATTTCATCAAACCCCACTGAATCACGGTTTGGTCGGCAATGGCCGGAATAATTCCTGAGCCTCTGTTTTTGGTCAATTGGAGCCAGGGTGAGGGGGCATCATCCAACAAATTGGAGAAGGAAAATGCACCAAGACTGTTGAAAATATGTGGGTTAACACCCAGAATTTGTGGTAATTGAACCTGATTCAAATTCAAACAACTGGCATCATCACCCGGGAGGTTATAAAATTGAACGAAGGAAGTATTTTTCATCACCTCTTCCCCGTCAAGTCCGTAGGTCGAACGCCCTTCACGGGTATTGAGGTCGTGTAAAATCGGCACCGAAGTTTCTACCCAAAGGGAAAAACCGCCAGTACCGGAAGTACGCTGGTTATTGGTGTTGACAAAGGTTTTTCGGTTGGCACCGGTGACAATAATGGTAAAAGTTCCCAAAGCCAGCAACCAAACCACTGCCATGCTTCGGTTTTTATTCCTTCCAACATTTTTCCAAATGAGTTCGCCCGAGCCAAACAAATTTTTCTCAAAGGACGTTTTACCTTTGGCAGGATTCAGCAAAATGGACACAAAGGAGGCGCTGCCCATGAGAAAGAGAAAACCGGCAGCCAGCACCAGCGAGGCGTTTTGCACCAATGCATTGGATAAGGAATAGAAGACCAGAGCCACGGTTCCTCCCCAGCCCAACACAACCAACAACTTGTTTATCAAGTTTTTACCGAAACGAACTGAAACAGATTGCGAACGTATTACAGCAACGATGTTTTTTCTGAAACTTCGGACAGTAACCACGTAAATGGAAATCGTGGCGATAACCATACCCGTTAAAATACCTACAATAATGGTTTGTGGTCGGATGACCATCTTCAACATGTCGGCATGAACGGCATCATTCCACACGGAATTTAACCCCCACAGCATCACCTTATTGTATAGCACGCCCAAAATTCCTCCCAGCAAGGCAGAAAGCAACAACGCAGGCAATGCCTCCATCATCCGCAGCCGGATCAGTTGGCTTTTGTTGAATCCCAGGGCATGAACAATCCCCGTTTCACGATGTCGGCTTTCCACATTCAGGCTGTAAACCAACACCAGAAGCAAGAGAGCGGCCACGATGACAAAAAAGCTCAGACTCAAAAACAACTGACCAAAATCAACACCGTTGGAGGCAGCTTGTTTCCCGCGCTCACGAACCCCAACAAATGACAAGTTGATATCGGAGGGTTTGATCGACTGAAGCAACCGGCTTTCCAATTCGGAAAAAGATAAGGCGTCGGCGGGAAACCGAATGGCGGTATAATTCCCAAACGGATTTTCCCACAGTTGCAGACCTTTTTTCAAGGAAATGTAAGCTTTGGGGGTACCACGGTAGTCGGTCCAGTATTGCTCATCCTGATCTCGAATTTTACTCAAATCGATGGGAATGCCGGCCTCCCAATCCCGACAATTTCCGGCTTCGGTGAGTCCGGGAAAGGCGGGCATCAGCGACCTGTTCAGGGAGGCTGATTCCACCGGAACGACCTCCGACACACGAAGCCAAACACTTTTCTCCACCAATTTTCTCATGGGTCCTATGGCAAAATAGCTCATCTGAAGCGAGTCGCCGACGGATATCCCCAAATCCTTGGCCAACCAGCTATTGATGATAATTTGGTTGTCGCCTGGAGATTTGTCGAAAAAATTTTCGGAAGCAGCCGTTACAAATGAATAAGGAGTTTCATTTCCGTGAAAACGAAAGGAGTTGACAAAATAAGTAAGAATTTTTTGTGGTTCAATGGGCCAGTTTTCCAATCGATCCGAGATGGACTTATCAATAAAAACACGGTCGGAAAGCAACTGAAGAGCACTTGAATCAGCGAGATAAGACAGGGACAGTCCGGCATCCTTTAGTTTCCGGTTTTTGCTAAGGCTTTGGTTTAAAGCATCTTGAGTTAAACCTTCCTTGTCGGCTACCAAAATTAAATTGGACAACCCCGACAAGTCCATTTTGTCGGACAGTAGTTTTTTTGGTACGAATATATTGTACGGTGCCAACTGATTGTTTCTCAAACTGAAACGCCCCAATTGGTTATCGCCTGCAATGGCGGAAATTGGTAAACGTAAGGCCATCGTACCGGTTTCCTCCTCCGAAAAGGGTGCATTTAGGGGAATAATTTCAGCGGATCGAACCCTGAGTAATAACTCGTCACCGGGCTTTACCGACAAGGCATCGGCCACATTTTGCGAAACGACGATGCCCGGGGAAGTCAACGCCGGCGGGATTTCATTGACAAGTTTCCAGAAATCATCATCAACTCCCAACATCTGAACCGAAGAAATCCGTGACTGACTTTCGGTGTTGATCGCCATGCCCTCCGTCATCAAAACGGCGGAAGCAGCTACATGAAGGTCATGACCAATTTCATCTGCCAAATCGGAACGAACAAACCGATCGCCGGCCATCATGGCATATTCCACCTTGCCCAACCGTTGGTCCACCAGGCGGGTGAGGCTGTATTTTACCGAATCGCCAATCACCAATGCTCCCGTGAGTACGGCAGTACTGATGACCGCAGCCAGAAACACCCACAGATGCTGCCTTCTAAAAAAAATCAGGCTCCTTATGACGAATTTTATCCGGTTCATGTTGGTTGATCAGCGTTCAATTTATTATCAATAACTATTTGGTTGTCAACACTCCACCTTCCAAAAAATGCACCTGACCGATCATGTTGGCCAGCTTCAGGGAATGGGTTACCACAATCATAGCCACATTGTTTTGATGGTTGAGATCAGAAAGCAATTGACCGATTTGTTGGGCAGAAGCTTCATCGAGTGAGCCCGTGGGTTCGTCGGCCAGAATAAGTTTTGGTTGGTTGATTAAGGCCCTGACCACCGCTGCACGCTGACATTCACCTCCTGAAAGCTGTCCGGGAAACTGCCTGATTTTGTCAGCCATGCCCACCAAATCGAGTAATTCCTTGGCCCGACCCCGTGCCGATTTTTTCAAGGTTTTGTCTTCCAAGGGAAGTGTAGGCAACAATATGTTTTCCAACAAATTAAGCTGGGGCAACAAGTGGTGCGATTGAAAAACAAAGCCGATTTGTTGGTTTCGAATGCGAGCCAATTGGTTGACAGAATGGTGCGCCATGTCATTCCCGTCAAACATTACCGTGCCGGAAGTGGGTGTATCCAGCAAGCCCAGGATGTGCAACAAGGTACTTTTTCCCGATCCGGAAGGGCCTACAATAGACATGGCCTGCCCTTTAGCCAATGAAAGACTAATGTCGGTTAGCACCTCCCTGCGTATAGCTGATTGGTTGTTGACAAAGGATTTATGTACATGCAACAATTCGCAAATCATTTTACAAGATTTTGATAAACATCTAAAATTTGACTACTTATGTGATCGATTCCGTATTTTTCGGCAACAGCTTTTTTACCTTGTTCACTCATTTCACGGATTTTCATGGGATTAGAAAGCACTTCCATCCACTTTTGTGCCAATGCTTCCGGGGAGTTCGGTGTGTAAGTAACCCCACCGCCCGTGGTTTCAATTATTTCGGGAAAAGCCCCCAAGGCAGGCTGAACCAAAGGAATGCCACATGCCATTGACTCAAGCTGATACGTTCCGAAGGCCTCCCCCTTAAGCACAGGCACCGTAAGTATGGTCAGTTGATTGAAAAAATGATAACGGTTTTCAGGCAGGTGATCTTCAATTATTTCCACATCATGACCCATGCCGGCTTTTTTCAGTTTATTCAATTGTTTTTTTACAAACTTCTTGTCATCAGCGGTATAACCCCCGGAGAGCTTCAGTTGAACATGACGAAATTCAGGTTTTTGTTTGAGCAAGATGAAAGCATCAATCAAAAGTCCGAACCCATGTTCGGGGTACATTCGGGAAATATACCCGATCACCGGAGGGTCTTCTTTTGGTGGTGCATAGCGGTAAATGGACGAATCGACCCCAATGGCAATTACCTTGAGTTTGTGGTCGGGAATATTCATTTTCTCCTTCATTTCACGGGCGTAGTAATCGCTTACGGCGATGAAAGCATCCACATCAGCTGCTTTGTCGGCCATCAGTTTCCAGACTTTTTCCCGATAGAAATCGTTCATGGCATCTACCCAAACGTCCTCATCCTGAAGAGAACAGACCACGGGAACCTTTAATTGCTCCCGGATTTGGTTAGCCAATCCCAATAATAGGGCATTGCTCAGGTGAACCACATCAGGTTTTGCATGAACCTTCAGAAAGTCAATGAGTTCCTGTAGCTCACGGTTTTGGTTGCCCTCACTACCCATGAGCATGGAAATGGTCATTTCTTCCAGGCCTTCGGTTCGTGTGGATCCGGCTTTTTTGGCGGCATAGCTTAGTATCCCCGACGAATTAAACATGCGTTCCATCCATGCGGGCATATTTTTGAAGATGCGAAAATTTTGTTTCAGGTATATATTGACTGCTCCGTAAAAAATGGGGTTCTCATCCTTCTCAACACCGTGTTCGAGGGTCAGGGGCAAATAGATGGGCAGCATCATGGCATCGTGCCCCAGCTTGATGAGTGATTTGGTGTATCCGCTGTCGCGAAGACAATTGCCACAATAAAACGTACCACCAAATCCAGGAACTATATTGACTATTTTCATTTTTTTGCGTGCCTTAAGTGACTATTTTTAAAAGTGCCTAAAATTAGGGAATTTTGGGTATTTGGTGGCTATTGATGGCATATTAATGTAATCCCTTAACTATTTTCCTTTCAATTGTTGGTTGTCTCAATCCTTTTGTGGTATGGTTGATGTCTTACGGTCAAGGGGTGTTACTTCAAGCGTGGACGCTTGAAGCGAGGGAAGGAGTAACTATGCCCTACGGGCTATTTACAACTAACCGGATACTTTCAACTTTTAACTTTCAACTATCAACTACCAACCTCCTCACTTCCACCCAAATGCATACACCCTGCCGTCTTCGGCACTAACCACCATCATGTTATCGATAATGGCCGGGGTACTGCTTATGGGGCTGCCAATTTCGTATGACCAGAGTTTTTGGCCGGTGGACAAATCCAACAGGTAAATTCGTCCATCTTTGGAGGTGATGACTACCCTATTTTTGGCAATGACCGGAGAGCTTTCTATTTTGCCCAGGGTAGCAAATTCCCACAAAATCTTGCCGGTATCGCCATCATAGGCATACACTTTTTTGTTTTGAGAACCGATGACAACAATGTTTTCAGAAATGGCGGGTGAGCCCAGAAAAGGTCCTGCTCCCGAAATTTTCCAGAGCATTTTTTTGTTTGAAATATCCACTTTGTAAAACACCCCATCGTAATTTCCAAAATAGGCCATGGAGCCCATCAGGCAGGCTGAAGAAGCAATATAGGTGCCGATTTCAACGGTATCGGAAATTTTTCCGGAAACCACATCCACCAGGTGCAACATGCCGTCGCAACCGCCGAAAACAGCCTCTTTTCCATTGGTGGCGGGGGTTCCATTGATGTAATTATCTGTTTCATATTTCCACAAGGGGTTTCCCGTAAGGGCATCCACACAATGAAGATAATAATCGTAACTGCCAAAAATCAGATTTTTGCTTTGTTTGTTGGTAGCATGAGTCCAATTGGCAGCACCGGATATCTGTCCTTCAGTAACATAACGCCATTTTTCCGTTCCGGTTTTGGCATCCAGAGCAAACATAATTCCTTCCAAAGAGCCCACAAAGACCGTTCGATCGAGAAACAAGGGAGGTGCTTCGATGGAGGTTTCAGTAGTAAATCGCCAAACTTCCTTGCCTTCAGATGATAAACAATACAACGACCCACCGTTGGTTCCAATGAATATATTGCCGTCGCCAAACACCGGTGAGGATTTAATGATGTCGTCGGTTTGAAAACTCCAAAGAAGCGCAGGGTTATCCGGAATGGCCACATGGGTTGTTCCCGTCAGGGCAGGATTTCCGCGATATGAAGGCCAACTATCCGGCTGTGCCCTTCCGGAAAAGGAACACGAAACAGCCATCAACCATATGATTATCAATTTATTCATCTGTACATTCTTTTAGGGAAATAGCTCCCGTGGGACAAGCTTTGGCACATCGCAGGGCCGTTTGGTCGAGTAAATCGGACATGGATTTATTGAGGGGCATCCCCATTTCCACATCGAATCCGCGGTTTATAGAGGTGAACCCCAGCCGATCCTGCTCTTTTTCTGAAAGCTGAACGCAAATATTGCATTTAATACATTTCTCAGGTTCGTAGATGATCAGGTGATGCTGGTCGAACTTTCGTACGGGCTTCCTTTCCCTAAAAGAAAACACCCTTCTATCCACCTGATATTCATCGCAATAGTTCCTAAGCTTGCAGTTGTCCGGTTTTCGGCAATCGCAATGTAAACACCTGCTTGCTTCAACCCGGGCTTGCTCAATGGTGAGCGATCCTTGGGTTTGAACGCGTGCCGACCAACCACTTTCTGAAACGATTTCTTTTTGGTATTCAGTCACTTCATCGTCAATAAGCCTACCAAATTTTGAGTTAAACTTGCGGTGAATTTTTCCCGGTGGCAATCCTTGTAAATAGAGATTAACGGAATGTGCTGTAGCTTTTCCCTGTGCCACGGAGGTTACCGCCATTCGTCGGGAGCGGATGACATTTCCACAAGCAAAAACACCCTGCTCATCTACCTGCATGGTATCGCGGTTGACCGTCAAACCCTGTGAATCGTGGGGCAATCCAAAAGAAGATAATTGACCATCAGGAAAATCTCCCGTGGCCAGCACCACCGCATTAAAATTCGTTTTCAATTCATTTTCAAAGAGTTCCAGGTTAATGTCGGTATGCAATATGAATGTGGCACCCAAGGTTTTCAACAGATCAATTTCTGCATCC
>DJVY01000211.1 GCA_002440885.1 Bacteroidales bacterium UBA6244 | reverse complement strand
GCCCAATAAGCGGCTGCCACAGTTGCTAACTACAGAAACCTATTGATGTACACAAGCAGCAGCCTTTGCAGCACAATACCAAAATAAAACGCCTTTGAAAAAATATAACCACAGCACACGAGCCTGGCAAAACCATCAGGATTCGTTGTCTAAGGGCATGATTACTGAACCACTTATTGAATTAACCAATATGTCAGCAAATTACTGTTGGGTTTATTGGCCGGTGTATCGTATCACAAAATATATTTTTTGGCTGGGGAAGAATAAGTTCGATATACAGCAGCTGCTATACTTTAATATGGTATAGCAGCCATTGGGTTTAATGATTGTTGAATACTTACTATGCATTGGTATTGATTATCAAATTTAAGACGTCAACTTTCATTCACAAAAATCAAATAATTTGGAATGTTAATTTTTGCGTTGAACGATTCAATAAATTGAAATACTAAACGGAAATTATCCATTTTCGTTACAACGCAGATCAAATATTAAAAATCATGAAAAAAATAGTTCTACTAATAATTATATTTGCCACATTAGGCATTTACTCGTTTGCACAGGATCACGGTAGCTGGGTTATTCCCCCTTATCAAATTGACTTTTATAGTTCCGGTCCTGTTGTTAGTACTATCTCCTCCAGTTCTAGTTCTTTTTACGTTTCAGCAGCAGCTTATAAGAACAATGGTGAGCTTCTGTTTTAAGTGAAAGATTATGTAATATATGATGAAAACTCATCTTTTGTTGCCTATCTGAATTCGAGTGGAAGTGGGAGGCAATATGAAATGGAGATCATTAATGTTCCCGGTCAACCTGATAAATATTTTATTATTTATGGTTGGATCGCTCCCTACGACGGGGCATTAAGATATGCAGAAGTGGACTGTTCAACATCTACACCCATTTTGATATCTGATAACTTGATAACTACTACAACTGAAAATGCTGCATTTGCAATTGCTGAAGAAAAAAATGCTTCAAGGGAGATGTATATTGTAAAGAGTTTATTGTCGGGGCTATACAAATATAGCATTACTGCTTCTGGCGTTTCATTCGTAAGCACAATTGTAGATAGTAGTGACCCAACTCTAAATGATGGAGATTTTTTTTGGGGACATAATCTTGAATTGAGCCAAAACGAATTGACTTTGACATGGTGTACACATCGGACAACCGAAAGCAACCATGTTTTTATTGTAAATCTTACACCGCAGGGAACGTATTCATCAAGTGCTAAGATTCAAATAAACACTCCTTTTGTTTATGGTGTTGAGTTTGCAGATTATCCTAATAATAATTCAATTTATGCATCATGCGGAGGCACAAATGGAGGAATTTATCAAATTAATTATTCAACAAATCAGGTAGTAGGGAAACTTAATAATACTGATAATTTTAGCAGTACCTTTCTACAAAAAGCAGCTGATGGATTCATTTATGCTGTTTCTAACAATGGTAATAATCTTGGAAGAATAGATCCGTCAAATAACACTTTTAACCCACAGGCAGTAACTTCTCTAAATATAAAGAGTTATTTAGGCGCTGATATAACTATCTATAAACTGCCGGAGGACAAGAAGTTATATTCACAATTGGGTATTGAGCTTACATCAACCTATCTTACTTGTCCGGGGCATAATGATGGTACTGCTACAGCAACACCAATTGGTGGTACACCGCCCTATACCTACAATTGGTCGCCTGGAGGTCAAACAACGCAGACAATAACAAATTTGGAAGAGGGAACCTATCAATGTTGTATAACAGATGCCATAGGTGATGTGATCTGTGATGAAGTTAGGGTTGAAATTGATCCAAATCTATTCGACTATAATGAGGAATTGGTTTTTAACCAGCCTTATCCACAGACAATAAATAATATGCAAAGCTCGTTTTTAACTGGTATCAGAGTTAAATCCGGTACAAAAGTTACTATGGAAAATTGTGATTTACAATTTGGAAAGTTTGCGAAAATAATAATCGAACCGGGTGGTGAATTGATATTGAATAACTCAAACTTATCAAACTACATTGGGTGTGATGATATGTGGCAGGGTATCCAGGTCTGGGGAAACAGAAATGCTCACCAATGGCCTGATACACAGGGTAACATGGCACAAGGCTACTTAGAGCTTAACGACGCCGTCATTGAAAATGCAGTTGATGCTGTTGCCTTGTGGAATCCGGGCAATATCGCTACTACCGGCGGCATTGTTATTGCTTATAACACGGTTTTCCTAAACAACAACAAATCAGTTCATGCACTTTACTACCAAAATTATAATCCCTACAACAGTGACGAAATGAGTTACCGAGCCTTGTTCAAAAATTGCGATTTCGTACTCAATAGTGACTATATTGGTTCGCACACCTTTGCCAAGCATGTTGACCTGAGCCATGTTAAAGGTGTAAACTTTATTGCCTGCGACTTTAGCCTGGCCACAGATGCTCCTAATGTTTCTGCATGGAATATGGGCATTGGAGCCTACAGTGCCGGATTTAGTACAAAAGCAAATTGCAATAGTCCTACTATTCCCTGCAGCGATTGGCAAAACAGCACATTCAATGGATTTACCTATGGAATTTATACTACAAACGACAAAACAAACTTAAATACATTTAATATAAGCCGTACCCACTTTAACCACAATACCTATGGTATTTACAATTTAGAAGTAGATAATTTTGTTGTTCTATATTCCGAGTTTCATCTGGGGTATAATACCAAGGAACAAAGTCTCTGCGAAGAAGAAAGCAAGGATGCCTCCGGATTTGGGATATACATGACAGGTGCCAACGGATTTTCTATTGAGGAAAACTACTTCACGAAAGCAAGCGGCGCGCCGACAGGCTATTATACCGGTATCCTATGCAAAGACAGCAAAACTGAATACGATATCATCTACAAGAATACCTTCAACGGATTAAGCTATGGCAATTTTGCCGAAGGGGATAATAGGTATCAAAATGACGATCAGTTTGGCCTCGAATACCAGTGCAATACTAACACCGGGAACAACAGGGATTTTATTGTGACAGGGGGTGAGCGACCACAAATCAGAGGCTACCAGGGAACTATAAACAAGGAGGCGGGCAACAGCTTCTCAAGCGGTGTGCAATGGCCTGATGGTCATTTTAAAAACACAGGCACACAGGTAATCAACTACTTATACAACACCAATCCGCCTGTATATTATACGCCTTTTTACGTATTGCCAATTCCCAATGCGGGTACCAACACCTGCCCCTCGAATTATGGCGGCGGTGGCGGAACCATAGAGGATGTTGTGCTTACCGCTGCTGAAAAACAAGTGGCTGAACTGGCATTTGCCAACAACCTGACTGATTTCAACAATGTGAAATCCCTTTTCGACAACCTGACAGATGGCGGAAATACCCAAGCCCTGAAAAGCGAAGTAGAAACCGCCTGGCCTTCGGATATGTGGGAGCTGAGAGCTGAATTATTGGGCAACTCACCTCATTTATCAAAAGAAGTGCTGGTGGCGGCTGCCGACAAAACCGATGTGCTGCCCGAAAGCATTCTCTTCGAAATACTGTCTGCCAATCCGGATGAGCTTCGCAAAGAGGAGCTGATCAGTCATCTCGAAAACAAGGAGCAGCCTCTGCCGGCCTATATGATCTCTATCCTGAGGCAATTGGCAGGTGGTATCACCTACAAAACCATCTTGCTGCAGGATATGGCCAGTTATCAGGCAGGCAAAACACAGGCTGCCTATAAGCTGCTACGCAGTTGCCTCAACGATACGCTAACAGATTATACCTACCTGCGCACCTGGCTCAACAACCTGGATAACCTGAATGCCGATAAGCAAATTGTTTCGGCTTACCTTGCCGAAAATAATTACGCTGCGGCTCAAGCCATGCTCGACCTGATACCTGCTACACGCGCGCTGGAAGGCGATGCGCTTTCCGAATACAACGATTACAAGAGCATGATGCAAATGCAGCTGGCTTGGCAACAGCAGAATCGTACCATTTACGAGTTAGACAGCCTCGAAGTGGACGTATTGCTTGACTTTGCCGAAAATGCAAGCGGCGAGGCAGCACTAATGGCCAAGGGAATACTGGAATATGCTTACGACTACCATTACTGCAACTGCCTGCCAGTGGACGATGCAACGGCATTGAAAAGCGCGGTGGCAATGCCCGGTAATGAACCTGACAACGGCCTGGTTATCAAGGCATCGCCTAATCCTGCCAGCAGTTGGGTAGCTTTCGACTATATGCTGCCTGTGCATACAAACGAAGCAGTTTTACAAATTAGCGATGTACAAGGCAGAAACATCACCGCCATTGTTATCACAACAAAGCAAGGCCAACAGCTGTGGGACATCCGTGATGTGAAGAAAGGCGTGTATTTGTACACACTTAAAACCGGAGCAATAAGTAAAAATGGTAAATTAATTATACAATAAACAAACCTCGCGAACCATTCCCTTAGCGGGGAATGGTTCGCTTTTTTTATAGAACGATGAAAAAATTTATAAGTGCTGTGTTGATGTTTTTTGCTTTTAATGCCTCTGCACAGGTGCCTGAAATAATCTGGCAGCAATGCTATGGAACCGCTGATCTTGATTATGCATTTGGTATAGCACCAACTGAGAACGGTTATATGCTGGCAGTTGAAGTGCAATCAGGTGAGGGCTTAACAAATTATCATGGATCGTATGATATTTGGATAGTGAATATAGACTCAAACGGGACACTATTGTGGGAAAAATGTGTTGGAGGATCAGGTTATGATTCTCCACAAAAAATAATTAGCATCGGAAACAACGAGTTTTATGTTTTCGGAATGACAGGGTCAACTGATGGGGATGTTCAATCTTATAACCAAGGGAATGGCGACCTATGGGTAGTAAAGATCAATGGAGAAGGGGTCTTATTGTGGGAAAAATGCTATGGAAGCTGGGGTACAGATGAACCTCGTGATATGATACTTACAGCTGATGGAGGCTTTGCAATGCTTGCCAGAATCAGTACGAGCGGTGGCGATATTAGTAATTATTATGGCTCGTATGATAATTGGATAGTTAAATGCGATTCCCTTGGCAATATTGAGTGGGAGATCACCTTGGGCAACAACGGGTTGGACAATGGCATATCAATGATGATCAACAGTGCAGGCAACATCATGATGTTAGGTGCAGCCCAGTTGCATGGCGGTCTGGTTGAATGCTATCCTGATGGGGAATGGGCTGATGTATGGATAGTTGAACTGGATTTGCAGGGCAATATCCTGGCGCAGCATTGCTATGGTGGCAGCCACTACGACTTAGGTTACAATCTAATTGAACTTGACAACGGCTATGTCTTCGTCGCCAGTGCTAGTTCCAATGATGGGGATGTGTCAGGCTTGCATGGACCTCCGGGAGGCCCACCTGGTGGCTCGAATGATATATGGGTGGTCAGGTTGAACGAGCAGATGGAGATCATCTGGCAGAAATGCCTGGGAGGTTATGATCTTGATAGTCCGACTTATATTACACAAACAGCAGATGGCGGGTTTATTGTGTTTGGCACTACAAAGTCAAACGATGGCGATGTAAGCGGCAATCATTCTCATTCTGGTACACATACTGATATATGGGTTGTAAAACTAGATGAAAGCGGGGACATTGAATGGCAGCGCTGCTATGGCGGCGTTAGTTCTCAAAGGTTAAAGAATCCTCATACTATACTGAAGAAAAGCGATTATAATTACGTGATTGCAGCCTCTACAAAAGGTAGCCCAACCTATGATGTTCAGTGTGGCACATTTGAAGGTTATAACGCCTGGATTTTCGAAATCGCGCTGCCGGATACCGTAGGTTTAATAACAGCCACTGCAAGTGCAAACGAAATAAAGGTTTATCCCAATCCCGTTGATAACTATCTTGTTTTTGAAAACAATGCAGCACAAAGTGCAAATAATTACCAAATCCAAATCATGAATGTTTTTGGGCAAGTCGGTAGCACGCTCGAAATGAATAACAGCAAAACGGTTTTGGATACACAGGATTTTGCAGCAGGTGTTTATTTTTACCGCATAACCAACCAAACCGAAACGCTGCAAAGCGGGAAATGGGTGAAAAGGTAAATATAACTATTAAGTGACTGTTTAAAAATTTGAGA
>DJVY01000029.1 GCA_002440885.1 Bacteroidales bacterium UBA6244 | reverse complement strand
AATACGTCCGGTAATGTCGGCAACTTTTACCCGATAGTCATCAGAAGAATAACTTTCTAATTGCAATACGAACTGTCCGTTATTGGGATTAGGATAAACAGTCAAAGCCTCAGTATTGAGATTTTCATTTATACCGATGTATCCTTCGGTGGTGAACGACCACACAGGACTCCATGCTGAAGTATCAACTAAAGTAAGCCCACGAACTTTCCAGAAATACGTTGTATTACGATCCATTGGAGCCGCACACTGTAAAAACGGTGCATCAGTTGTTGATGAAACCGGATCTGCAAAATCAGCAGTTTTAGCAAGCCAAACTTCATAATGCGGTACGCCTAAAATGCCTTCCCAAACAAATTTAGGACAAGAAGAAACTTTCGTTGTTCCATTCTCAGGTGTTGTTAAGGCGATTGAATTTTTGGTCGTGAAAGTAAACACCTCAGACCAGCCGGAGATATGAAAAGCATTTTCTGCTAACACACGCCAATAGTATTGATGACCAAAATGGTTTAACTCAACATAAGCAGAATTTGAATCAGAACCAGCAATGTAAGGTGTTATAAAACCTTCATTGTCGTCAACTTCCAGAGTATATTCAGCTGTTCCTTCGTAGTCTGTCCAACTGGCCAAAATTTCCAGATCCACTTCAGCACCATCAGCCGGGGCAGCCAGGTCAACCGTTGGATAGGTTGTCATGGATTTAACCTGTGACCAAGCGGATGTATCACTTCCGTGAATAGCTCTGATACGATAATAATAGGTCTGCCCATAAGCCAAATTAGCTAAGGTATAAGCAGTAATTGTTTTTGGCTGTGTTATTGTTTTCAGATCGGGGCTGTTAAAGCCAACATTTGTTTTTTCCAACACAGTTCCTGATGCCCCAACGATAAGGCCAAAATTATCGCCATATGCGAACACGCTTTGCAAGTCTTTGGTAGTTCCGGAGCTCACAAGTGACCAACCACCTTCGAGTGCGAGCAAAGTGCCACTTTTACCAACGGCATACCCTTTAAAGTTGGAGACGCTAACTCCAATTAAATCTTTAGTAATATTCGTGTATTCCTGTATCCAGGCTGCACCATCGTAACGATAGATTGATCCTGTTTTCCCAACAACCCAACCATTGTTTTCATCCTGAAAACTGATGCCAAAATAGTCCTTTGTTCCAACTTCCTCACTCGACCAGGCATTTCCATCATAGTGGAGTACCATTTTACTTTTTCCACATGCCCAGATATTGTTTTCAGCAACTACTGCCACATCTTGTATATCCGTCGTAACAGGGCTTGAGGCAGAGGTCCATACGCCTGTGCTGTACATTAGGATTTTGCCACCGGCACCAACCGCTACTCCCTTATCTGCATCAGCAAAGCTAACTCCAAAAAGATCAGTTGATATGCCCGAAGCTTGCTCCGACCATGTGCTGCCATCATAGAAAATGATTGTTCCACCAGCACCAACTGCATAACCATGACTAGCATCTACAAACCAAACATCATTTAAATCGGATGTAACGCCGCTTTCTACAACAGTCCAAGCATTGCCATCAAAATGAATAATTTTTCCACCATTACCTACGACCCAAATATCGGCTTCATTAACCATATAAGTTCCATTAAGCGAGATGGAGACTCCACTTGAAATTTCATGCCAAGCATAAGAGGTATCAATTTGAAACTGATAATGGGTAATACCTGTTAACGGATTCCAGGTAATTTCAGGATTTGAATAAACCATTGCACCATCGCTGGGCACTGAGCGGAGCGTTGGAGTCCAAACGACGGTAAAAGACCATACAGAAGACCAATCAGAGGCCAACTCACCGTCAAAAGCTTTTACACGCCAAAAATAGGTCTCGCCAAAAGTGAGATCAGTAGTTTGTACTGAAGTCAGTTCTGTACGCGGGAAAGTTACTGCATCTGAAAAATCAGTTTGTGTTGCTAACTGTGCCTCGTAGGTAATATCCAGCGTAATGCCGGTTACGGCGAGCCAGTCGATCACCACATCAGGCATCTGGTTTAGCTTTCCATTGTCTGGTGATTTCAGGGTGGGCGCATATATTTTCGTCTGTGCTGATAAAGCTATTGAAATAAGCATCAACAAACTAAGAATGGAATAAATCTTTTTCATAACCATGTTTATTATAATGTAGTCAATTTAATTTACGATGAATTTCTGAGAATATCTTCTATTGCCGTTTAAAGCTGAAACAACATAGATTCCGGGGGTCAAACCATCCAGATTAAGGGTGATTGTGTTAATGCCCTTGTTTACAGACTCAGTGTGATATCCAACCTGACGACCCATCAAATCATACAAACCTATTTCAATATTTCCTGCCATTTGGGCATCAAATTCAACAGTAACATCGGTAATTACAGGGTTTGGATAGATTTTTAAAGCCTCGACCGCAACATGATTTGATTCATTTTCTTCAATGGCAACAGGCTTTCTGAAAGTATTAGTACGCATTAATCCACGTCCAAAAGTTGCAGCATATATGATACCATAATTATTGGTGCCCGGATAATAGATTGTAGTAACCTCACTTCCATTCACCAGCACAACTGTATCGGCTACTTTCGGCACTGTTTGTTGCTGCAATTGAAATACAGGAACACTGCCCATCATGCTGTCTTGTTTTACCCATTGAGCTGAAGAACCATGAATATTCTCATTGATAAAAATTCCATGTTCAGTGCCAATAATCGCAAGATCGGGATTCGACATTTCTAACAGTGAAGAATATACAGGCATTTGGGGTAAGTTACCCTGCTTGCTAGTAAACACAGGATACTCATCAAGTGCATTTTCGGTCATAAGTACATACTCTGTATTACCATAATTCCCTAAAGTAACCAATACAATATTCGGATTTTGTTGATCGACGGCTATGGAGGTCACCACCTGAGTAATTGGTGTGGTTGTTCCGGGAATAAAAAGTGGAATTTCCTGAGTGGACACAATGCATGATGAGCTATTAACATCTGCACGTTCGTAGTCATAAGCCAAAGCCAGATTCGAAATTCTGTAAACGCGGCCATCACGCATCCCAACAAACAAATGGTTGGCATCTGATGAATAGGCCACACACTGAGGATCACCTATAAACCCAACTGTTGCGTCAGCTATTGTAAACCATTCAGGTTGTTGAGCAAACAAGTGCAAATCCTTTGTCATTCCAACCAGGTTGTCGCTAGCGATAAACAAACGGGATGATACCACATCGCATACCTGAATCGAGTCGCCGGGCATCAAATCTACATCAATTGGCGTAGTATAATAAAAGGGCTGACCGCTGTTACGACTTAACACCTGTATACGTGTGCCACCGGGAATGATGTCTCGCGCATGATAATACAATGAGTCGCGACTATTTGGATTATTAAAGTTTTCCCACAGAGCCATCGGCGTGTTAAAGAAATCACCAGAGGGTGAAAAATCACCAAGGAATTGGTTGGAATAAGTAAACCCAGCATCTTCTGATCTTTGGAAATTAGCTCCTGTACTGCTAACCACCATAACATTCTTATCGATAAGAGAGAGTGCACATGCACCTCCATCACCGCCCCAAACAGTTTCTCCCTGAAGATTTGTATTACCCGTTCCGGATATCAAGATTGAACCATTACCCTGCGCGCCACCAAGAACGTAATTCTCTAGTCCCGATGAAGCGATGTTGTAAAACTGAGTAGTGAAATAATTCCTGTTACTTACCTCGAAACGATATTCATCACCGGTAACACTTCCAATTGCTGCGCCGCCATCGTTTCCAACAAAGAAAGTAGTGTTATATCCTGGTCTAAAGCAAATTGCATGCTGACTTTCGTGAAGATACAAAGGATTAAATGTTCCTGAAAAACTTTCAGAAATTTTAACCCATGAATACAATCCGGTCTCCTGAATTTTTCTTCCTTCCCACAGATCGTCTCCACCAAGTAAAACGCGACCTGGATCGGTAGGGAATACCTCAATCACATTATTATATACACCTGTACCTGAGAAAATAACCACGGCGGTAGTTCCGGGGAGAATTATTCTCCATGTGGCTCCCTGATCTTCTGAAAGATAGATATTATAAACAGAACCAAACTTATCTACAACACTGGCATAAACAATGTTTGGGTCAGAGGGTGCAAACGCAAATTCAATTCTGCGTACATCTGTAGCCAAAGGGAGACTAACAGAATCACCTGTAGATTTGAGGACAAAACTATTAATATCGCCGTTTTGTGAAAGGTAACATTTGTTTCCAACAGCAGCAATAACACTACCACTGGCAGAGACCTTTACATCAAATGCATTCTCTAGCAGCGCTGTTCCACCAGTATCAGTAACAGCAGTCCAACTTGCTCCTTCGTCATTGCTATATTTCAAACCAGTATTGGTAGCCGCGAAGATTGCTCCTGTGGAATTCACAGCCAACTCATTTATAAAAGCCCAGTCGCTATTTACATCATTGAAAGTAGGTGCTGTTGAAGCCAATAATTGAAAGTTGTCACCATCAGTGGACTTGAAAATTCCGGTACCCATGAAACCAGTGGAATAGCCCATTTCTTCCAATCCAGAATACATTTCTGTATTAAACAATTCTCCTGTTCCAACATAAATATGGCCAGTGGCATTTTGTGCCATACAACTCACATTCAAATTATGAGAAGCCTGATTAACCTTTAGCCAGGTCACGCCAGTATTCACTGACTTCCATACACCACCAGTTACGCCAGCGGCATAAATAACGTTGGCATCAGCACTCTGGTTGTCAAAAAGGAGTGCTCTTGTTCTTCCACCGAAATTATCTGGCCCTAATTGAGTCCATTTCATCGGCGCTTCAACACGATCAGAACTGAAAGCAGCCAACTGCTCCTGAACCTTTTTATAATCACTAGGGTTAATAATCCCGGAAGACTGGTTAGTCCGAAGCATGGCCAAATAGTCTGAAGCAGACTTGATTCTTGTTACCACTGATTGCTCATCACCACCAATTACAGCAGCATTTTTCCCATTAGTAAAACTGCTAAAGCTCATAGCAAACAGACCTAAAGCGATGGTAATCAATGCTAAGCCTAAAGGTAAATTTTTTCGTTTCATACTTTATTACTTTATTATGCTCACAATTATGTATTTCTTAAAAAGAAGGCACAATTTACAGCTTTTATTAATAATTCCGCTGCAAATAATTAAATTTTTAATAACTACAAATAACAAGACAAACCTAAGAGAAGAAATGGTGTCTTGGCATGAAAAAAATCCGATTTTTTTTATTCGGTAATATACCGAATAATTGATAAGGACAAAGAAAGCAAAAGATCGCGGTGCAAACAAGAATATTGATAAAAGACAGAATAAGACTTTTGAGAAATAGCCAAAAAAAAACCCCTGAGA
>DJVY01000113.1 GCA_002440885.1 Bacteroidales bacterium UBA6244 | reverse complement strand
AAAGAAGAAGGACTTAAGATATTCTGCACATTGCAACTTTTTCGGAATGAAATCCAAAAAAGTTGTAGAATATTTGGAATGAAATCCAAAAAAGTTGTATTTTTGATAAATATTTCCAGATTATGATACAGCGTACATTGGAGAAAACCATCTTGAAAAAGCTTTTTCAGAATAAAGCCATTTTGATAATGGGTCCACGGCAGGTGGGGAAAACTACCTTACTGAAGAAGATTTTTGTAAACAAAGAAGAACTGCTATGGCTTAACGGTGATGAGATAGATGTACAGAAACTGTTTTCAAATATTTCAGCTTCCAGATTAAAAGCTGTTTTGGGGACAAAAACCTTACTCATCATCGACGAAGCGCAACGAATTGAGGATATTGGTTTGCGATTAAAGTTAATCACCGACACTTTGCCTGAAATCCAGCTGATTGCAACCGGAAGCTCCGCTTTTGAGCTGGCCAACAAGGTAAACGAACCACTTACCGGGCGCAAATGGGAATACCATATGTGGCCGCTTTCCTTTGGCGAAATGGTCAGTCATCATGGACTTCTGGAAGAAAAGCGCCTCGTTCCACATAGGTTGCTTTATGGTTATTATCCCGATGTAGTTACCCATTCAGGTGACGAAATAGAGGTCCTTAAACAATTGTCGGATAGTTACTTATACAAGGACATGTTGTCATTGGAACAAGTTCAAAAACCTGATAAACTAACTAAATTACTTCAGGCACTGGCCTTTCAGATAGGTTCACAAGTTTCGTATCACGAACTGGGACAAACATGCGGTCTGGATTCAAAAACAGTAGAAAAGTATATCGTGCTACTGGAACAGACCTATATCATTTTCCGATTGGGCTCTTTCAGCAGAAACCTGAGAAACGAACTTAAAAACAGCAAAAAAATCTATTTCTACGATAATGGGATACGTAATGCTGTAATTGCAAATTTCAATCAAATTGAAAACCGTTCAGATATTGGACCTTTGTGGGAGAATTTCTTGATTTCAGAGCGCATTAAAAAACTAAATTATTCTCGTAAGTGGTCTAACTATTGGTACTGGCGAACCAAAGAACAAAAGGAGATCGATTTTATAGAAGAATCCGATGGTCGAATAACGGCATTTGAGTTTAAATGGAGTGCCAGAACAAAAGTAAAACCGCCTAAGCAGTTTTTAGAAAATTATCCGAATGCCACCTTTGAGGTGATTACCCCTGATAACTATGAGGATTTTTTGTTGTAGCACTTGAGGGTAATCCCTGGAATTAGGTGCAATTTTGCAACTTTGAAAACCAAAATAACCAATGATCGATTATTTAGAACGCGACCCAATAAATCTTCCGGTTCGTTATTTTTCAGCCTTCATGTCCAACTTCTTTCGCAGACCCGGTCTATTTAAAACAAAACCCTTACTTTTGAAACAAAAAAAGCCCATGATAAAAAGTGGTTTACTCTTTTTCGTGTTTTTCTTGTTTTTTCTGCATACTAGTTTACATGCACAGGTTTTTTCCGGTGGTCTGACTGCCGGGCTTGTGGGGTCGCAAGTGGCCGGCGACAATTTTTCAGGCTATAACAAAGCCGGGATTTTTGCCGGAGGGTTTGTGGCGATGCGTGTCGGTAAAAAGTCGTCATTACAGATGGAACTCACTTATTTTCAAAAAGGAAGCCGCGAGAACCCCAGAGAGAAAAATGGGTTTCAATCCTTAGTATACAGGCTCAACTACGTCGAAATTCCTTTGTTGTACCAATACCAGGCAGGCCGCTTTGTTATCGAAGCCGGCCCATCGGCAGGGGTACTTACAGGCTATTACGAAGAGGCCAATCAGGAAATTATTAGCGATGATCCGGGATATGTAAAGCCTGCTGGATTAACCTTTCAGATAAATGTAGGGCTGGCTTACAAGGCTTCCCCAAACTGGTTTTTTATGATCCGCACCAACGACTCACTCTGGAACATCCGCTCACAAAATGTAACCGGCGATGTGTTCCGTTTTTGGGATTATGGACAATATAACGACGCCTTGGTACTTGGGGTGAGGTATCTATTTGGGAAAACCAATCGTTAAAAAACCCTAATCATAGCACTTTAAATACTCATAATGAGGATTTATAATAATCTGGTGCTTTTTTTACTACCTTTGCAAATTAGAATTTGCGAAAATAAAATACTATGGAAAAAAAGAGGGTACTATTTGTCAATCAGGAAATCACTCCCTATCTTCCTGAAACACCTCTGAGCAAAATTGGTCGGTATTTACCCCAAAAAATTCAGGAAAAAGGTAAAGAAATAAGAACTTTCATGCCTCGCTATGGCCTCGTAAACGAGCGTAGAAATCAGTTGCATGAAGTCATCAGGCTCTCAGGAATGAATTTAATTATCGACGATATTGACCATCCTTTAATTATTAAAGTGGCCAGTATTCAGCAAGCCCGTATGCAGGTTTACTTTATTGATAACGAAGACTATTTCCACCGAAAGTTCCTTTTCCGCGATAAAGCGAAGAAATTTTTTGAAGACAACGACGAACGAACGGTATTCTTCTCCAAAGGGGTTATCGAAACAGTAAAAAAGCTGGGATGGGCTCCTGATCTGATTCATGTGAACGGATGGTTCGCCAGCCTCTTACCCTTTTATGTTCGCACCGCCTATAAAAACAATCCCATTTTTGGCGATCTGAAAATAATTACAAGCCTTTACGATGAAGAGTTTACCGACTCCTTCAGAGATAGCTATATCGAAAAAATAAGAATGAATGGCATCGAAAACAGCGAACTTGAACACTATAAAAATGCTTCTTACGTTTCCCTGATGAAGACGGCCATCGACTATTCTGAGGCCATCATCGTGGGAAGTCCTGAAATCAATAGTGAAGTGCTGGCTTACGCCAAAGCTTCCGGGAAACCAATGCTTGATTATCAGGGAGAAGAAGATTATTTTAATGCATATAATGATTTCTATGATCAAATTATTCAGGGCTAGAAAGGCTCGTTCGGTAGTTCATCTCTCAGCTATTTTGTTGAGTTTGGCTACCATATTCCTGGCTTCATGTGCCAAAGATCCCGGAAAAATAGGTTTGAACTTGCAACCGGAAGACAGTAAACTCAAGGTTTTCTATGCCGACTCCACAGGTTTGATGGCTTACAGCCAACTTGAAGATTCGGTGCGCTCGGACGAACTCACCCGAAATGCCATTGGTTACCTCAACGATCCGGTTTTTGGAGCTACCAAGGCTTCGTTTTGTACGCAGTTTCAGTTGTCGACCAACGGGCATGATTTTGGTGAAGACAGAGAACTCGATTCTCTGGTTCTTTTTTTGTACTACTCCGGAGCTTATGCCGATACCAACTCTACACTTACCATTAACACTTTCGAAATCGACGACAAAGAAATTCACCGCGACAGCGTTTATTACAGCAATAAGGAGTTGAAAACTTTTGATATAAACTACAGCACTTTTAGCTTTCAACCGCGCCCCAACGATTCTGTTATCGATAATAACGATGACACACTCGCCCCTCATATTCGCATTAACCTGACCAACCTGAACACAGAACTTGGTTTAAAGCTTTTAAATGCTACCGAAGAAGAAATGGAGGACACAGAAACTTTCAATGCCTTCTTCAACGGCCTGTTTTTAACACCTGAATCTATTACTTCAACGGGTACTCTGGCTTATTTTGACCTGACCAGAGCAGCCTCCAAAATGACCATTTACTACAAAAATGCCACCCAGGATTCGTTGCAGTACGACTACCTGATCAGCACCTCAACAGCCCGCATCAATTTTTACGAGCACGATTACACCAATGCTTCTTCTGAATTTAAGCAACAGGTTATACAGGGCGATACCGCTTTAGGAAAACTGATGTACTATACACAAGGATACGCCGGTGTGCGAAGCCTGATACGCATGCCACAACCCGAAAACTGGAGACGACTTGTAAATGTGGCAGTTAACGAGGCCAAGCTAACACTTCCTCTGGCCGATATAACACAGTTTTACGATGCCCCGGTAAGGTTGGCGTTGGTTGAAAAAATGGAAGATGGAAGCTATGATTTTCTTCCCGACCAGTACGAAGGCGAAGATTATTTTGGTGGCGACTACAAATCGGGACGGTATATGTTCAGGATTACACGGTATATACAAAACCTGATTAAAGACAGCACATACGTTAACCGGGGCTTGTACCTTTTTGTAAACTCAGAATCTGTAAACCCTGAAAGCGTTATCCTGAGCGGATTTCAGCCTTCTTCGGATACTACTGCAAGGATGAAACTGGAGATTATCTACACCGATCTGGATTGATCACCTTAGCTCAACTTTATTTTTTAATGCAATCACATAACTTTTCTTACTTTTGTCGCTCTAATACCTAAGCAATATGTGTGGAATTGTAG
>DJVY01000014.1 GCA_002440885.1 Bacteroidales bacterium UBA6244 | reverse complement strand
ATCTGGTCTTTTTGTACAACTACCCTTTCCTTCTTATTCAAGCGCGGCCTCGCACTTTAACTATGTTAGTGTTAGTGTTTAACTTTTGCCAGAACCGTGGGGTCGTGTTTGTATTTAAACAAAACCATAAAGGCCAGTCCTACAATCAGGGCGTAGGCTGCAAAAGTGAACCATACATCCGGCCAGTTAATAACCACACCACTAGTAAAATAGTCGACCACATAACCGCTTCCCATGCCCCCGATGTAAGCACCCAGCCCATTGGTCATAATCATAAACAATCCCTGTGCACTCGCCCTAATTTTAGGTTTGGCCTCTAATTCAACGAATAACGATCCCGAGATATTGAAGAAATCGAACGCCATTCCATAGATGATCATCGATAAGACCAAAAAGGCAAAACCACTTCCCGGATTGCCGATGGCGAAGAATCCAAAGCGAAATACCCAGGCCAGCATGCTCATCAACATAACTTTCTTAATGCCAAAGCGTTTTAAAAAGAAGGGGATGGTAAGGATGAATAAAGTTTCAGAGATTTGAGATACTGACATCAGCACGTTGGGGTGCTGCACAGCAAAGGAGTCCGGATAAAGGATTTTAAAATCATAGAGGAACTGCACACCGAATGTATTGGTGATCTGCAGGGCAGCTCCCAGAAGCATGGAGAAGATTAAGAAAATTGTCATTTTGCGCTGTTTAAACAACACAAAAGCATCCAGCCCCAGCGCGGAGTAAATTGATCCCCCTTTGCTTTTGTTCTGTGGCTCTGAGGCGGGCATTGAAAAAGCATACAGTCCGAGCGCAAGCGAAGCCGTTGCCCCCAGGTATAATTGCACAGGGCTTACTGTCCAGTTAAAAATATCGATAGTCCACATAGCAGCGATAAAACCTACAGTTCCCCAAACCCGGATAGGAGGGAAGTCTTTAACAATATCATAACCAAATCTTTCCAGTACACTGTACGAAACCGTGTTGTTGAGTGCAATGGTAGGCATATAAAACATGGAAACCCCAAGCATGATCCAGTAGAGCGAATCGTATTGTTTGGTTAAGGCCGCCATAATTAATCCTGCTCCAACGAGCAAATGACTTAATCCCAGCACCCTTTCCGCATTTATCCAACGGTCGGCCACAATGCCCATTATGGCCGGCATAAACAAGGCTGCAATACCCATGGTAGCATAAATGCTGCCGATTTGTCCTCCAGTAAATCCAAGCGATTCGTCCATGTAGTTTCCCATCGAAATCAACCATGCTCCCCACGCAAAAAACTGCAGGAAGTTCATCACAGTAATCCTAAACTTTATTCCCATCATACTTCTGTTAAAAATAAATACGTTAATTTTGGCAAATATAAACGAAATAAAACGTGGTTCATGCTAGTTTAGCTTCGGTTTTATGCTCAAATGTAATTTCTTTGCAGTTTTAAATTTTGTCTAACTTAAGCCTCATATGCGTCAATATTTAGATTTGTTATCCCACGTGCTGGATCATGGAACTCAAAAGACGGACCGTACAGGAACGGGAACGATATCTGTATTCGGTCCGCAGCTCAGATTTGATCTGGCTGATGGTTTTCCTGTGCTCACCACCAAGAAACTCCACCTTAAGTCAATCATTCACGAACTTTTGTGGTTTCTGGCGGGTGATACCAACATAAAATACCTTACCGATAACGGTGTGAAAATTTGGAATAGCTGGGCTGATGAAAACGGTGACCTCGGTCCTGTTTACGGTGCTCAGTGGCGAAACTGGAATGGCGAAGGCATCGACCAGATCAAAGAAGTTATACGTCAGATAAAAACCGACCCCGACAACCGCCGAATGATTGTGGCGGCGTGGAATCCAAGTGTGTTGCCGCTTTCAGGAAAAACGTTCTCAGAGAATGTGGCATTGGGAAAAGCTGCTTTGCCACCATGTCATGCCTGGTTTCAGTTTTATGTTTCAGAGGGCAAACTGTCGTGCCAGCTTTATCAACGCAGTGCCGACATTTTTTTGGGCGTTCCCTTCAACATTGCCTCTTATGCCCTGCTTACCCTCATGATAGCACAGGTTGCCGGGCTTGCTCCCGGTGAGTTTATCCATACTTTCGGCGATGCCCATATTTACCTCAACCACCTCGATCAGGTTAATTTGCAGCTTTCCCGAACACCACGGACTCTGCCACAGATGATTATAAATCCTGAGGTTACGGATATTTTTGGATTTAAGTTTGAAGATTTTTCCTTAGAAGGGTATAATCCGCATCCCCATATTAAAGGACAGGTTTCAGTTTAGCAAATTGTATTATGACGGTACAGAAAAATATTTCAATAATTGTAGCCATTGCGGCTAATAATGCCATTGGCAAAGACAACGATTTGCTTTGGCATATTTCAGAAGATTTAAAGCGGTTTAAACGCATCACTCAGGGTAATCCTGTGGTAATGGGCAAAAAAACGTACTTTTCGTTGCCACGACGTCCCTTGCCCAATCGTTTGAATATGATCATCACCGATGTGTCTGGTGAAGAAATTGATGACTGTTTGATGGCTTATTCTATCGAAGAAGCCATCGAAAAAATGCCAGCTGATCGCGAGAATTTCATCATTGGCGGTGGTTCGATTTACAAACAGTTCATGCCCTATGCCCAAAAGTTGTATATCACACGGGTGTTTCAGGATTTTGAGGCTGATACTTTTTTTCCTGAGATTTCAACCGAAGAATGGCTTTTGGAGTCAACCGAAACGGTCACCAGCGATACTCAAAACGAGTTTGTTTACGCGTTTGAGATTTATACCCGAAAGTAAAAATGGTTTGAATCCAAGCCTAACGACTGTAAGTTAGATTTTTACAATATCGCGGCCAAAGGGTGTCAAGGCCAGTGAGGCGAGTTTAAAATGCTGATTGGCCCATGGCAATCCAATAATGGTGATGGCCAGAAGTATTCCGAACAGGAAGTGGGTGAGCATGATCCAAAATCCACCGATAAAAAACCAAATTACATTCATTAAGGTAGTGAGACATCCGCTGGATTGCGTATTCGCACTTGCCGTGCTGCCAAAAGGCCATAGGGCTAGTATGCCAAGCTTCAAGGTCTGTAGCCCGAAAGGAATGCCGATAATGGTGAGCATTAACACAAGGCTCGAAACAAAATATTCGATGGCGATCGCGAAACCGCCAAAAATCAGCCAGATTATGTTTCCCAGAAATTTCATTGCTATAGTTAGTTTGGTGGATTTTTAATTGTTTACATCAGTGTTTTTGGCGAGAAGGAGTTTTTAATGTTGAAATCAGTAAGTCCTGATCTTGCGGCCTGAGGGTTTTGCCAAACACCTCAGTTTTTTCTGCGGTGGTGTTTACAAACTCGAGGATCAGATCGCTATTGGCCTGATCCATAAAAGGATGCAAAGAGAATGCCAACAGGTTCTGGGATAAAAATCGAAAAATATTGATCATATACACTTACTCATTACAGGATGTAAAAGTAAGCAAATAATTTGGTCGTTGTCAACTCCACCGACTGGTAGCTTAGTTTTTTTTGTGTGGAGTTACAGAATGTGCCCGGACTAAAGCTGTGCGTGATATGCCCGACGAAAACTTTCCTACCTTTGCCGCCGATGAAAACCAAGGTGTCATATAGTCGAATCTGGCAGGTAGCTTACCCCATTATTTTGGGCAGTATAGCCCAAAATCTGATTATTTTTACCGACACTGCCTTTTTGGGAAGGGTAGGAGACATCGCTCTGGGTGCAAGTGCCTTAGGCGGACTTTTTTACCTTGCGGTGGTGATGTTGGGCTTTGGTTTTGGTACAGGGGTGCAGATTATTGTAGCCCGTCGTTATGGTGAAAATAACCTGAAGGCCATTGGAAGTGTTTTGATTCATTCACTTCTTTTTCTACTCGGGATGGCCTTTTTTGCCTTCCTCCTGCTTCGCTATGGTTCCGAATATATCCTGCATGCGGCAGTGAATTCGCAGGAAGTATACCAGGCTACGCTTGACTTCCTGAGTGTTCGTTCGTTTGGTATTTTCCTGGCATTTATAAACATTGTTTTTCGTGCCTTTTATGTCGGATTAACACAAACCAAGGTCATCACCTATACTACGGTGGTAATGGCTGTAGTGAATATTATTCTCGATTATTTATTGATTTTCGGTGTGGCCGGATTCCCTGAGATGGGTGTGAAAGGAGCTGCCCTGGCTTCAGTTTGTGCCGAGTTTTCAGGTCTGATGTTTTTCGTTTTTTATACTGCAAAGCAAATCAGGGTTGAGGACTATAACCTGCTGCATTTTTCTTCACTCAGCATGCGTCGGCTGACCGATATTTTCCATATTTCGATTCCGATGATGCTTCAGCAGTTTGTTTCTCTCTCGGTATGGTTTGGTTTCTTTCTGTTTGTTGAAAAACTTGGCGAGCAGTC
>DJVY01000007.1 GCA_002440885.1 Bacteroidales bacterium UBA6244 | reverse complement strand
ATAAATTCCCATAACGGCAAAAAAAGCCAGGGGATGCCACAGCATCGACCCGATTACAGATATTACAAACACACCACCGGTAAGGGTTCTGACAAGTATTTCTTTCAAACTAATGTTGTTTAGAAAAATAAACTGCGGCAAATCTACAAAATCAACTGATATTTTCGCAGTTTAAGCATCATCTATCATAAACACAATCAAATTTTTGGAACCATGCGCTCCAATGACCAGTGTTTTTTCGATGTCTGCCGTACGGCTTGGGCCAGTAATCATGGTGATTTGTGAAGGCAGACGGTGGGCATATTTTGTTTTAAGTGCTGTTAACGCTTCCTTTAATTCGCCAACTACCTGTGAGGCTTTGGCCACGACGAGGTGTGTGTCGGCTCCTGCAAACAGTGTGCGTGAGGCTACCGCCGAAGAAATCAGGATGCTGCCAAATCTGGAAATTAAAAAATCACATCCGGTGATGCCTACCTCAAAGCCCAATGGTTTTACGGGGGGCACGGCATTTATTTGAAGATCGTTTAAAAAGGAGGCCAACAAAGGATCTGAGCATATCAACTCCGGCCAATGGTTTACAGAGATAAGGGCGTTGAGGTTCTCGATAAAGGCCTTTTCGTTTTCGCAATACACAAAAGTACCTCCCGATTCGTTGAGTCTGAGGGCAAATTCTACCTCGGGTTCTTCCATTTGCGGAGGAAAAACCTCCGAGGTGAAATCAACATTACGAAAAGGATTGTCCGTTTTATTGATTAGGGCATTACGAACCGATTTCAGAATTTTTTCCTTGGTGGTACTTTCTTCCATAACAAAGTGTTGTTAATCAGCTGAAGGTTTGGTGTCCGGCAAGTCGTTTTCTTCTCTTCCGGGGATGACCACATCCGGAGTGGGCGGGTCGGTGGCTTTCACTTCGCGGGCAGGCGTTTCGGCTTTTTCCCAAGGCCTTTTCCCAAAAATGTCCTCGAGGTCTTCTTTAAAGATCACTTCTTTTTCGAGGAGTTTATTCGCCAGTTTTTCAAGGTTTTTACGGTTATCGGTGAGCACCTGAACGGCTTTCTTGTAGGCTTTTTCAACCAAATCACTTACTTCCTGATCAATGAGTTCACTCGTTTTTTCGCTGAAAGGCTTGCTAAACGAATATTCTGATTGTCCGGTGGAGTCGTAGTAGCTTAAGTTACCCAGCTTTTCACTCAGACCATAATAGGACACCATGGCGTAAGCCTGTTTGGTAACTTTTTCCAGGTCGTTAAGTGCACCTGTTGATATTTTTCCAAAAACGACTTGCTCGGCAGCACGTCCGCCAAGTGTAGCAACCATCTCATCAAACATTTGTTCGTAGGTGGTTATCTGACGCTCTTCAGGCAGATACCAGGCTGCACCCAACGATTTTCCGCGGGGCACAATGGTTACTTTTATCAGAGGATGGGCATGTTCGAGCAGCCAGCTGGCCGAAGCGTGGCCGGCCTCGTGGAAAGCCACCACTTTTTTGTCGTTGGGGGAGATGATTTTATTTTTCTTTTCCAGACCGCCGATAATGCGGTCGATGGCGTCCATGAAATCCTGTTTTGTAATGGCTTCATGATCCGATCGGGCAGCTATCAGTGCAGCTTCGTTACATACGTTGGCTATGTCGGCTCCCGAGAAACCGGGAGTTTGTTTCGACAAAAAGTCAATATTTACCGTATTGTCCATGGTGAGCGGTTTGGTGTGGACCGCAAAGATTTCTTTTCTTTCTTCCAGATCGGGCAGTTCAACATAAATCTGACGATCGAAGCGCCCGGCGCGCATTAGTGCTTTGTCGAGGATATCGGCTCTGTTGGTCGCAGCCAGGATGATTACACCTGAGTTGGGCGTGAACCCATCCATTTCGGTAAGTAGTTGGTTAAGCGTGTTTTCGCGTTCATCGTTTGCTCCGCTCATGGGGTTTTTTCCCCGTGCACGACCGATGGCGTCGATTTCATCGATAAAGATGATGCTTGGTGCTTTTTCTTTGGCTTGTTTAAAGAGGTCGCGTACCCGCGAAGCACCTACGCCAACGAACATCTCAACGAAGTCAGATCCTGAAATAGAATAGAAAGGTACATGGGCTTCACCGGCAACGGATTTGGCCAACAAGGTTTTGCCCGTTCCGGGAGGGCCTACCAACAATACGCCACGGGGGATTTTCCCTCCAAGTTTGGTGTATTTGTCGGGAGTGCGCAGAAAATCTACGATCTCTTTTATTTCTACTTTCGCTTCTGCTAGACCTGCAACGTCTTTAAAAGAGATGTTTACACTGGTTTTTTTGTCGTAAACCTGGGCTTTCGACTTGCCAATATTAAAGAGTTGACCGCCTGCACCGCCGCCGCCACGGCTCATCATGCGCATAAACAAAAACCAAATCCCGATGAGTAAGGCGGGAAAGAGTATCCAGTTTAATATTTCACCTCCCCAGTTGTGCCTGATTTCAGTTTCAACGTATATCGGATTGTCCTTTCCTTGCTGCACCGACTCTACATCTTCGTAAAATTTATCTACCGATCCAACATTGTAGTAGTACTGTGGCGATTTGCCCGTGAAGTTATTCCCTTTGTCCAGGTCTTTATGCTGCTCTTTTGAAAGGGCATCCTGGTTTAAAAAGATTTCAGCGGTTTCTTTGTTTACAAGAACAATTTTGTCCACATCGCCTGCTTCTATCATGTCTTTGAGCTCTCTCCAGTCGGTTTGTTTGCTGCTTTCGCCCATGTTCAGGAATTGTACGCCAAGTAAAACAACGAACAGGATACCATAGATCCAATAAAAATTGAATTTGGGTTTTCCGTTGTTGTTGCCCCCAAGGTTTCCAAAGGGATTCTTCGATCCTTTGTTTTCCTGATCTGTGTTGGATGATTTATCGTTTTCTTCTGCCATTGTGTCGTAAAATTTACTGCAATTTTTTTTTGTTAATCGCTTTGATATTTTTTTGCAGGTGCGTCGGCCCACAAGGCCTCAATCTTATAGAAGTCTCTGCGCTCTTCTTGAAAGATATGTACAACTACATCAAAGTAGTCTATCAAAATCCATTCCGAATTCTCCATGCCCTCGCGGTGTATGGCTTTTTGTCCGCAATTTTTCAAAACGAACTCTTCTACGCCATCCTGAATCGCACCTACCTGTGTTTTAGAGGCGGCATGACAGATTACAAAGTACTTGGTGACGGCATTGTGTATTTTTTCCAGATTCAGGCTAACAATATTTTTCGCTTTCTTTTCTTGCATCCCGGCAACTACCTGTGCTAATATGTGTTCCGCACTGTTTTGATCGGATTTTTTTGTCATCTGTAAGGTTTTATTTTGTCAGCAAAAATAGTGAAATTGTTCACTTTATAGAACATATCCCCACAAGTATCATGCTTAATTCTAATTTTTGACTTTTTTTTTGCCTCCTGTTTCTTTTTTTTTAACCTTTACGCCAGAATCGCTAGCAATCGACACACATGAAATTTACTGAAATTCATTACCCGACGCTTCTCTCAACCAACGATGAAGCCCTTTCCCGTATCTCTTTAGGAGTTGCCAGTGAAGGGGATTTTATCTGCACCGACTTCCAGGAAAAGGGTCGCGGTCAGGCCGGAAATAGCTGGTTGAGTGAGCCCTCCCGGAATTTATTGGGCTCACTGATTTTAAAACCGGTTCATGTTCCTCCTTCAAGCCAGTTTGTTCTCACCCAGGTGATTTCATTGGCTATAGCTGAGTCAATAAAAAGCCTGGTGAATGATCAAGAGGTGCATATCAAGTGGCCTAACGACATACTGCTGAATCGAAAAAAAGTGGCGGGCATTCTGTTTCAAAATTCTATAAAAGGTTCGCTTATCGATTATTCCGTGGTGGGAATCGGAGTCAATATCAATCAGAAAGCCATTGGCAGCCTGTTGCCTCAGGCCTGTTCGGTCATCGATGTTTTGGGTGAAGAGATTTCTATTTCCAATTTCCGCGACAGGTTGTTTTTATCCATCGAAAAGTATTATTCCATGACTTTTTCTGCAACGGGTTTTTTGGATTTGGAAAAAGCCTACCTGAAATGCCTTTACCAGTTGGGCACACCAGCCGGCTATGAAATAGACAACGAAAACGTGATAGCCACCATTGTTGGTATCGACCTGTATGGCCGGTTGTTGGTGCAATCTGCGGATGGTGGAGTTAAGGCATTTGCTTTTAAGGAAATAGCCTACAAGTGGTAATTAATCCAGAGTATTCTTCAGGTTTTGAGCCATAACATTCACCAGGTTCTCCATCGGCCTTTTAGCCATCATGGCGAGCATAGGATTCAGATCCGCATCAATGGTGACACCGGCTTCGGTTTTGTCGTCGTGCGCTGTCAAATTGACATGGAGGCTAAAGCTGAAAGGGGTTTTGCCTTGCGGCAGCAATTCGATCAATGAGTGGGGTTTGTTGTTGCCAAAAGCCAGGTTTACATTGGCCATTCCCTGTATGGTAAACGAGCAGCTGTTTTTATCTGAATTCCAGTTGGTTATTTGTTCAGGCATCAGTTGCTGATAATTATTAAAGTCATTTAAATAGTTATAAAGCACTTCCGGAGTTCTGTTGATGATGACTTTTTTTCCTTCTAATTTCATGGTTTCGCGGTTTTTATATTATGACGACAGGCGGTTAGGTTGTGATGCCGGTTAGTGATTGTCACTCCATTCTTTTGGGTCTTTGCGCCAATCACGGAGCGAAGCCTCGTCCTTTTTTGAAATAAATTCTTCTTCTGCTGCCTTGCCAATAAGGGCATCGTAGTCCGACAAGGTGATGAGTTTGCAGTTGGCCGCAGTAAAGTTCTGCTCTGCAATGGGCAAGCCGTAACTAAAAATGGCCACCATGCCCGCGACTTTTGCTCCAATCGCACGGAGAGCTTCTACAGCCTGAAGGCTGCTTTTTCCGGTACTTACCAGATCTTCAATCACCACCACCGTTTGCCCGCTACTTACCACGCCTTCAATCAGGTTGGTCAACCCGTGATCTTTGGCCGAGGAGCGTACATAGGCAAAAGGCAGCCCAAGCTCCTGAGCCACCAGCACACCTTGCGGGATACCCGCGGTAGCTACGCCGGCTATAACATCTACATTGCCAAAATGCTCGGTAATGGCTTTCGACATCATCTGACGGATGTAAGTTCTGATTTTCGGATACGACAAAGTAATGCGGTTGTCGCAATAAATGGGCGATCTAAGCCCCGAAGCCCAAACAAATGGTTGCGTATTGTTTAGCTTAATGGCCTTGATTTGAAGTAAATTGGCCGCGATTCTATCGGCAGTTTCCTGATCAAAATTCATGCTGCAAACCTACAATTTTTTCTCTCAGGTTATGCGATAAATCATTTTTTGATGCAAGTTTTGGTGTATTTTTGAAAGATGAAAATAATTTTCTACAACGATTTAAAAATCACTTTCGACCACTTTTCCCGCATCCGGCTATTCGAGGCCGAATTGAAGGTTGATAATCCTGATGTTTTTCAATTCGCTGATAGCCTTTTGGCTGATCACTATATAGGCGATGTTGCCGTGTTGTCGGATGATCCACAGGACTTGTTTTCGGATTTCTGCAAATACTTTAAACTGGTAGTTGCTGCCGGCGGACTTGTCCGGCACAGCGATGGTAATTATTTGTTTATCAAGCGGTGGGAACGATGGGACTTGCCCAAAGGAAAGGCAGAGCACGGTGAATTAGCTCACGAAACCGCCCTGAGAGAGGTGGAGGAAGAAACAGGCGTGAAGGGTTTGTCGATCGTTTCTGCCTTGCCCGACACATGGCATATTTACAAAGAGAACCATGAAAACATGCTTAAGCGTACCTATTGGTTTTTGATGTCAGCCGAAGGCAGAAACAGTTTGTGCCCACAAACAAACGAACAAATAACAGAGGCTGTGTGGTTTACGCCACGCAAAAGCCGCGAGGCCCTCTCATCAAGCTATCGTTCTTTGTCGGAGACTCTTTTGCCCTACTTGGTGTGATTGCCAACGACAGGGAAGGCTGTTGGCTTTTGCTTTGGTGACTCGTTCGTCACTTCTTTTAAACTCTAATATCAAATAACTGACCCGCCGGGTTGGTCAAAACCCGTCGGGTCGAAATCGGGTTGGTGCTTTTTC
>DJVY01000094.1 GCA_002440885.1 Bacteroidales bacterium UBA6244 | reverse complement strand
AACCTAAAAGCACTTTGCTTTTGCTAGTTGCGGCTTTGATTGGAGATAAATGGAAAGACGCCTATGCATACGCCCTCGAAAACGATTTCCGTTTTTTGAGTTATGGCGATGCGTGTTTGTTTTTACCGTGATAAATTTATTGCGTAATACCTTCAAATTTAAATAGTTCGTGATCTACAAACGAATCAAGTGCATTGCCTGCATAAGTTTCGTTGTTCACAATCGAGAGTTTCTTTACTGAGTTTCCTTCTGTGAAATCAGCTTCTTTCAGATCAATCCAAAAAGTGTTGGGTGTGAGAGCAGTTTCGAAGTAATAAACCAGATTTTTATGATCAGAAACACAACGCCAGCGTGTGGATGAAATATTGGGTTGTCCGGGAGTGGTAATGCCATAAGGAGCTGAAACATTTCTGATTACACTGAAAACACTTGCCACAGCTACCCGGTAATCATCTGTTTTTGGAATAGCATCAATGTAAAAACTTGCCCTGGCAAAACGATCTGCAGCACGATTGGTGCCCGGAAGCATGGTTGTGCCGCCTATTTCTTTCCAGTATTCGTCGAGGGCAAGCTGTTTATCGAAAATGGGCGAGTTTGTCATAACGGTATAATCCGGGCTGTGATGGATTGTCAGTTTGCCATCCACATATTCAAAGATGGCATTGTCGCCGCCTTTATCGGAAATGGACAGATGAACGGTTGTAAGGCGGCTGGTTCCTGGTATCGCTGCCGTTACTACCACAAATTCTTCTTTTTGAAGCGCATTCACGGCTTCTTCAACAGTAGCAAACTGATCCAAAACATACTGCGCCCACAGGGCAATGGACATGCCTGGCTTTGTGCCATCCCATTTTTCATATTCCGACTCTACCAGCCAAAGGATGTTTGTCACCAGGCCAGCCTCATTCATCCCATCAGCAGTGGCATCGGTAGGCAGTGTAATCGAGCTAACGGCATTGATGCGTGAATCCTCGTAGTTGTAGCTGCCACTTAAGCGTGTTACATCGCTTTTGTTATGTATATTGCCGTTATCTTGATATTGTATGTCAACAATAGCCTGGCGGGGTCCTGCAGCAGTGAGTCTGTTACGCAACAAATAATCATAATCGAACTCTTCGTTTTGCCCGGTCAATAGGTCTTTACGGTAAAACAGGTTTCCTGTTGATGTTTCGAAATGATATTGCTGGTTTTGTATTTCAACAGGTATATCCTTCCACATGCTTATCGCCTGGTTTAGCCTTAGCATGCCAAAATCATCAAAGCTTTTAAACTCGTGCACTCCATTGCCCAGATGGAATGAAGTAAGTTGCATGCGTTCATTCTCGGTATCGGCTTTCCAAAGCAATCGCTTGTCTGAACCCCTTATTACCTCAATAACTTTACCGTTAAGCGCATAATTGTATATCAATTTGAAACCAGTAGGATAGGTTAATGTCTCGAGCATCCCATTTTCTTTGTTATAGCTGTAGGCAAAGTTAAAAAATTTTGCCGGAGAAGATTCTCTTTTGGCAATAATTCTGCCCAGTTGGTCGTAAGTGTAGCGCAAATGTTCTCCATTACTTCTGGTAATTGTAGCCACCTGGCCAAAACCATTCTGACTGCTGCTTTGATAATAGGTATAATTGATTTCGTCAAAAGTGCCTGTTATTTCCTTACGCTTAGTTAATCTGCCAAATTCATCATAGAACAGCTTGTAAGTGTTATTTTTTTGGTCTTTTTGTTCGATTAATTCACCAAAAGCATTGTGAATGAATGTTTTAGTGCCGGTATTTGGCTCTGATATTGACATCCTGTTACCGGCCACATCATAGTCAATTACGGTTATGTTGCCTAAAGCATCGATTGCAATTGGCTGGCCGTTGGCATTGTAGCTGTAATTTATACTGCCGATGCGATCGGTTACGGTTTTTGGCTGTCCGATAATGTTGTACTGTGTTTGTTTATAAACGGATGTTGCGTTGTTTGTAGTTTTTACGATATTGCCATTATATTCTGTTTCAATTTCTGTGCCATCAGGGTTTATTTGCGCAATCATCCGCCCTATAATGTCATACTTATAATAGGTATATAAGGAGGGTTTACCGGTGATGGCGAAGTAGGGTTCGGACACACTTTCAAGCCTGCCATCTTCATTGTAATATTGATCGATAAACACTTTTTGTCCTTGCAAATTGTACATCACTGCTCGTAATGATTTGCCCTCGTTGTTATAATAAACAGTTTCTTTATTGTAGGCGTTTGCACCACCCTGCAGTAAGGTAGTTATTGCATAAATTGCGTGAATTGGGGCATCAGCATCGTTTTCGACCCATTTGTTTTCTACTATCCCAAATGTTTCGTCCGGATTGAATGATACTTATGTTTTTTCTTTTTAGGATTAGTTACTAATACTACTGGACAAATTTTTACACTACCAACAGGTAGCAACTTCTATGATTATATGGAGACTGCCCGAACATCAATAGGCGTTAAGGTTAACAAATCAGGGAGATAAGAAATTACTCTCAGGAGTATATGGCCGAGAAGCTTGGTATTTCTCAGGAAGCATACAGCAGACTTGAAACCGGTAAAACGAAACTGGATTTGCAGCGGATGAATAACATTGCTTCAATTCTTGAAATTGACCCGATTATCCTATTATCTTTTGACGAAGGTGTTGTTTTTAATAATTGTGTCCAAAGTGGGACTAATGTAAATAACTACAATGGATTCAACGAGGAAAAACAAGCCGCAATGGTAGCTCGTTTGAATAAACTTGAAGAATTAATTTACAAATTAGCTATGCGGCAATAACAATCACGTTTTGTTTTCGTTTTATTGGTTTTAAGTTCCAATTCTCAAAATAACATTACGATGCGATTAATTATAGTTGTAGTAATTGGCTTTATACTATCTTCCTGCTCCAACGTGCC
>DJVY01000116.1 GCA_002440885.1 Bacteroidales bacterium UBA6244 | reverse complement strand
TTGTAGTCTTTTTCAAACCTGAATCCGAACAAGTAATTAACGAAACCGGTATCGGACTGCACCACGTTATAACTTAAATAACTAGCCTGAAAAAGTTCGGCAACGCCGGTATTTAACACATAAGAACTTGTGTCGGTAAAACTCAGTATTTGCCTATCTGATTTTATTACATCTGTGTTCACTGAAATTAAGTTCGCAAAAAGTGCCCCTGACCAACTGTTTTCAAATTGAAACCTTAACTTCAGATAGAACTCGTTTTGGATGAGTTTGTTGGTGAAAACTTTTTCATTTAATTGCATTTCCTGACTAAAGGTACGCTGAAAGCCCCAGTCCTCGTAACGTGTCGATAACACATTTAACGGGGCTTCGTAGTATTGGACGCGCGTTTTTTTATCTATCATCAGGTTGGTATAATTCAGATAAAGACTTGTTACGGGCGACAAATTTAGTTGTATCCCGCCGTATAAAATTCGCTTATCTCCGTAAAGCACCTGCTCTCCGTAGGCACTGTCACCGGCAGGCAGGTAGAGGTTGCTGTTGAGCGAAAAGTTGTTAGAGAAACTTCCGCCTCCCCCTAAATTTATTGCCTCAAAGGTTCGCATAGGATAGGCAATTTGCTCAGCCGTAGTTTTGTTAAATTGCTTGGTAAGCCTGTTCGCTTTTTGGTTTTTACCAAGGTAGCGGTACACATGATAAAGATATACCTGAGCGGTGGGATCTTTGTGATTGAACATCAGCGCCTTTTCGTATTGATTGGCAGCCTGAGGCAAACGCCCTAGTTGATAATAGGCAATTCCCATGCGCATGCGCAAATAGTAATAATCAATGTTTCGCTTCAAAGCGGCGTTGCCCACATCAATCACTTTTTGCCAGTCCTCAGCTAAGTAAGCCTGCAAGGTTACTGAGTCGGCCGTTTTGTAGTCATGACGCCAAAACAACTGTGCATTGGCGATGCCTGAATGCAACAACAGTATAACTATTATCAGGATTTTGGTATTATTCATCATGTGGGGGGGGTTATTTTTGCCGTTCAGCATACATAAGTCTTTTTCCATCCGACACCTCGAATAGGCTTATACCCAGTTCATTAAACTCGAGCTTGAAAGTGTATTTTTTTATTACCGAATGTCCCAACCCGAAGGTAGCTACAGAAGTAAGTACAACCTTTCGCTTTGTCGTGAGGTCGTCAAAATGTTGATAGGTGATTTGATATCCGGCATTTAAAAATCTAAAAAATGGGATACAGAAATCCTGCATGGTTTTTAACAACCTATTGGGATACAACGACAAGGGGTATTGATCGACCAGATGCAGGTCTTTGTAAAACGATGTAGATACTTTATAGGCAGCCAGATAAAAGTAATACAGCAAGGTGTAGTTTTCTCCCGTATAACCAGTGAAATAAAACACATCGCCAATGCTCTTAAACCAGGCCACTGACTCAGTGTTCAAACATTTAATAAACGTATTGTTGTACATGTCTGTGTCAACGATCCATTCCACTGTGTTTCCATCTACTAAGAACTTTAACGATGCTCCCGGGATTAAATGCAAGCCATATTGCAGGGTAGCATCAGGAACAGCGTTGGCCACACGTTGATTTGTTTTAGGAATGCAGCTGGTTATAAACTTATACTCTTTGCCGCTGCGCACAATGTAAGATGACAAAGGATAGCTAAGGGTATGAGAGCCAATATGCGGTGTGGCCTGAAACTGTAAATGCAGATGAGGGTATGGTGAGCGACCTGAGTTACCACATAGGGCTATTTTTTCACCTTGCTTCACCACCTGCCCTGGCTTAACCGTGATGCTATCCTTTTGCAAATGGCTTACCTGTGAATAAAAATGCTCGCCGTGTTTTATCACGATGGTATTCCCCCAGTTTTTTTCCACGTTTATGTCGCCAATGATGTTATCCGGTATATCACTTTCAATTTCTTCTACCACTCCATCAGCCGGGGATGTTACAGGCTTACCGAAGCAATAATAATCTTCTACATGATCGCCATCGCCCATATAACTAAGGCCCTGGTCGTCGAGCACTTCAAAATCAAAAGCATGCTGCCATTTTCCCCGATGAGTAATATCGCCTTGGTGTGCCTGTGTAATAGTCCACTCACCCCAAAATGGAAGTCGCATCGAAAACCAGGGAAGTCCGCCAAAACGTTTCATGTAACTGTTGTGGCCATAAGCATTGAGTTCGGGAGAATTTTGCTGCAAACTTACCGGAGCCAGTTTTTCAAAATTCCTTTCCCTAAACTTCAAAACATACAGAAATAAAATCACGATCAGGTTGAAAGGAAGTGAATACACAGACAAGCCAAAATGAACAAAGATAAAAGCTGTTCCATTGAGTGTTATGGCTACCAAAGGAGTCAATAATACCACCCACATGGTTGCTCTTCGTGACGGGATAATAAAAAATCCGCCAACAGCAATGGCTGTTAAGATGTAGTTAAAACCTATATAACTGTAATTCAACTCGCTGATATTCGCGCCGATTATTTTATAAAACAAATAAGCAGAATAAAAACCAATAAGCGACATAAGAAAAGCAATGCGCGAGTAATAGAGTAGCCCGGCGGCAAGCAACAACCCTGCAAACAAATGGTATTGAAACAAAATAGCGCTTAACGATTTGAAATAAATACGCAGCGTTTCAGGAATGTTAAGCTGATTAAACCATTCATACAACCGAACCATGGGCATGCCTCCGATGGCGTACATATCGTTCAGGTAATAAATACCGCGCTCGCTCACCGATAATTCACTATATCCTTTTGTGGCAATAATTACCACCCAAAGTCCCAGCAAAAACGGGACACTCAGGTAGGGCAACCCATATTTACCCAAAACGCCTTCGAGCATCACCGTAACAAACAGGGTGAAGATGGAAATAAAAACCAGAATCAAATAAAATTCAGCAGCCGGCTGATACATTATACCTATACCCAAACCCACCAGCAATGCATTAAACCCGTATGCACCACCAATAATCTTAGTCCGGTTAAGGCCCATGAAATAAGCCACTCCATTGGCCGCAGTCACGGCAATCAATCCGGCCAGCCCTGTATAGACATCAAAAAACGACACCACCAGCAAAATTACCGCAAAGGGTTTATTCTTGGAGAAAAACACCTGAGCATAGCTATTCAGAAAGCTATCAGTCAGGTGTTTGGTATTGATTTTTGTGTGCATCGGCATTATTTTATCGCATCAGATATTACAGATCAAATTTTTTCAGGTGATCAGGAACGCGTTCCAGTTCAAGCAGATTTTGCAGTGTTTCATTTTCTCTAATCACATGAACCTGGTGGTTTAAGTCGATCATCACAATTTTTGGGCGCAGGGTAATAAACTGCATCCACTGCGTCATGTTATAAGCCCCCACGTTATGTATAACTACCTGATCGCCTTTATTTAACAAGGGCAAATTGATGTTTTCGCGTACAACGTCAATATTCATGCAGAGCGGCCCGTAAAGCACAGTGTCTTCGGTATACTGGGTAAATGGCTGAGCAGGCGTTATTTTATGATCGTACCAAAAGGAAGTAAACAAGATGTTCACCCCCACATCTAAAATGGTGCTGCGGCGTCCGTCCGACAAGCGTTTGTTGGTAATAACCGATCCCAATAAGTAAGCCGCGTCATCAATCAGGGCACGACCGGTTTCTAATATGAGTAAAGGGAGTTTGTTTTGCGGGAAGTCACTGTTAATAAGCGCTGTGGTAATGGCCTCGGCAAATTCGTTTATCGAAGGGCTTACATCCGATCCGGGTAAATAGGCTCCTTTTAGCGTATTTGTTGATGCAAATCCGCCACCCATGTCGATATAGCTTACCTCGTGATTGTATTTCAGACGTACATTTCTGGCCAATTCTGCCAGCTTGTAAGCAGCTGTTGCATAAGCATTTGGCGACAGCATGAATGTTCCGATGTGGGTATGAAGCCCTACCAGCTCCATTGCATCCGACTGCATAATTTTGTTTATCGCAGTCCAGGCCTGGCCATTTTCGTAGTTAAAGCCAAATCTGTCCCACATGGGATAAATACCTGTATCCATGTTTACTCGAATGGCTACACGCGCCGTCACACCTTGTTTCTTGGCCAGTTCCTGAATAGTATAGAGTTCATCCAGATGGTCGATATGGATTAAGCTGTTTTTGCCGATGGCCAGGTCAAGGTCGCTGTCGGTTTTATCAGGTCCGTTAAAAATTATTTTGCTGCCATCTACCCCATTGTTCAGGGCCTTTTGGTATTCAAATCCCGAGACCACCTCAGCCCATGAGCCTTCCTGGTGAAAGGTACTGCACACCGCATCCATATAATTGGTTTTGTACGACCAGGCAAACTGCACACGGGGATAACGTGTTTCAAAAGCTTTTCGGGCACGGCGCATATTTTCGCGAATCTGTCGCTCCGAAATCACAAAAAGAGGAGATCCGTGTTGGCTTATCAGCTCAGCCACGGCCACCCCGTCGATGTGGGTTTTGGGTGTATAATCGGTTCTCATTCCAAACTTGCTGGGCATGTGGCCTTCCAAACGTTTGATGAGAGGTCTTTCATATCTTAATTTTTCCATGATCTTTTTCAATTTTTTTTAATGATTACTACAATTCACCTGTGGTTGATATTTTCTCGAAATCAGAGAGATTAACGATCATGTCCCATGAATAGCGGACAAACATTTTGCCCGATTCAAACGACTCGAACGGTTGTACGGCTTTACCCATGGCCAGGTTTACGTAGGCTTCGGGAATATTTTGCCCTACGCCCACCGCCAGATATACCCAGGCCGGGATACGCGGATTTATTTCAAGCAGGAAAAATTCTCCCTTTTTATTTTTCATGAGTTCCAGCTCAAAAGCACCACGCCATTTGGTTTCTTTAATGAAGTGGCGGGTTAGTTTCAGGAGTTTTTCATCGGTGATGGCAATTCCGCCCCAGGCCTTTCCTTTGTCGGTAATGTACTGTTTCCGCATGGGAACGGCCGAAATGGTGTTTCCGTATCCGTCGCCAAGGCCAGTGACATTGAATTCGGTGCCATGAGCAAATTCCTGCAAAATGATCGGCAATCCCCACTTGGCGGATATTTTGTTAAAATATCCGGCGAGTTGCTCGGAGTTGTATGCAATACCGGCATCATAATATTTTCCTTTTACCACCACCGGCCAACCCAGTTCGTCCATATGTTTTTTGTGGTCGCTTACCTGATAAATCGACTCGCTTTTTGGCACATGCATTCCGTACTTCTTACCAAATTCGGGCAAGTTAACCTTTAACCGTTCCTCGAACTGATCCAAAGTCGGCAAAAAAGTATGAATGCCCATGGCTTTTAATTTCGGAGCCAACTTGATAAACGAAAACAGCTCGGCATCGAAGTTAGGAATAATAACATCCAGTCTTTCTTTTTCATGAATGTAAGCCAGCCGATCCATGAGTTGATCGGCGCCAGATGAAGGATAAGGAATCTGGTAGGTCTTGGCTACCAGATCGTGCATGTATATTCCAGGCTCAAGCGACTCATAGGCAAGACCAATGATGTGGGCATCGAACGAGCTTGCTTCGAGTAAGCCCCTGATAACAGGGACACCTGGGCCGGGATTATCAATGGCGTTTAAGCCGGTTACCCCGATCCTAATTTTCGGTCGTTTCATGGCGATCAATTAAAGAAAAGTTCTTCAACAGTTCAAAGAAATCAGCCACATCTTTTTCGATTGTGGTATGTTCGGTGTGATACTTTTGTAAAAGCGTTTCATGGATTTCGGCAATGGTTCGCTCCTGTTTCAGCATCTCAATTATTTCAATGCCCATAGGGTTGGCAGTAAATGATTCGCCGGTAACCGGATTGAAAACAAACCCTGAATCGCTGACGGCAATATGCTTATTAATCTTCATTTGATTAGGTATTTGATGTTATAACTTTACGATGCAATATTATAGTATTCATCCGGCTCAAGTGTTATAAAATTCGTCATTTATTGTATAAGATTTTAATATCGCTTATCACTTCACCCAACCAGAGGAAGCAAGAATTCAGCGTAAGATATTGATTTGATGACTTTACGATTAAAGATACTCCGCCAATGTCTGGCTTCGCATATAATCGATAAACTCACTGGTAAGTCTGCTAACGACTTTTTCGCGGATACACTTATCCTGTGGGCATATTTTCTGGGTAAGGCTACAAGGTTTGTTGCGCGCCGGCCCTTCAATTGAGGTATAAATGTCGTAAAGGGTGATGTCATGTGGATCTACTGCCAGCTCAAAACCACCTGTAGGCCCTCTTTGCGAAGTCAGATAGCCGTCTTTTACCAAACGCTGCAATACTTTCCCAATATGGTGCTTGGAACTGTGAATCTTTTCGGACAACTGTATCGCATTAAGTGATACTTCCGATTTCGAAAGGATGATCATGCAATGGAGACCAATGGCCGCTGCATCTGAAAAGTTGATGATGTTCGACATTTTTATATGTTTTCGCAAAAATAATGATTATTTATATTAAAGAACTCAAATACTTAAATTCAAAATCAATTCAAATAGCATTGACTTTTATCCTGTTTCAGATGATCGTAGCCTATGTTTTCACTATTTTCGCACAATAAATAAAAGCTAACTTTTGTGAATTCAGATCAGCCTAAGCCAGAGACCAGCCGCAAGATTTTTTCGCTTTACGAGCTTACAAAAAGTCTGGAGTCGGTAATTGGCAAGGCTTACCAGCGACCATACTGGATACGTGCCGAAATTGCCAAGCTGAATTTTTACCCTAAAAGCGGGCATTGTTACCCTGACCTTGTCGACAAAAAAGATGGAGCTACACTGGCACAAATCAGAGGTATCATTTGGTCGGGACCATTCATGCAAATAAAACAGAAATTCTTCGAGGTAACCCATGAACACCTGCGCGACGGCATGAAAGTGTTGTTGCTGGCCTCAGTTCATTTTCATCCCACCCATGGGCTCACGCTTCAAATCGCCGATATTGATCCGTCGTTTACTTTGGGAGAAATGGCACGAGAGCGGTTTGAGTCAATAGCTAAACTTAAAAAAGAAGGCCTCTTCAACAAAAACCAAAGCCTGCCCTTTCCACTCCTGCCGCAGCGGGTGGCCATTATTTCTATTGAGACCAGCAAAGGGTATCAGGACTTTATGCAAACCATTACCGACAACCAGCAGGGTTATAGACTTTTCACCATGCTTTTTCCGGCGTTGTTGCAGGGCTCGGGAGCCATTGCTTCTATCAGAGAGCAGCTGGAGCGAATAAAAAAAGTAGCACATCACTTCGACTTGGTAGTGATTATTCGCGGAGGAGGTGGCGATGTTGGACTAAGTAGCTTCGACAATTACACATTGGCCTCATCGGTAGCACTTTTCCCTTTGCCTGTAATCACCGGCATAGGTCATGCCACCAACGAAACCGTGGTAGAATTGGTGGCCCACTCCAATAAGATAACCCCCACCGAAGTGGCCTATTTCTTGTTACAGAAATTTCAGGATGCCGCCGAACGGGTGATGGAAGCAGAAATGCAGCTTTTCGAAAAAATAACGCAGGTGCTAAACAGCGAAAACAGTTTAATCGACCGGCTGGCTGAACGCACTTCGACACGCGCCACAGAAATGATTTCAAGACAATTTAATCGGCTAAATATCAACGAAATCACACTTGTTAAGGAGCTTAAGTCAGGACTTATGAAGCACAGGCTAATGCTGGAAAACCTTACGCTAAAAACTGGTCAGACGGCGAAGACAAAGCTTAAGTCAGGCATGGAAAAAATAATCCGGCAGCAATCGGAATTAACAAAATCAGTTCCTGTTTTTTTGAAAAATAACCAACGCAAAACACAATTGCTTGTCGAAAAACTGAAGCTGCTTGATCCTAAAAACATACTAAAACGCGGATTCAGCATCACAACCATTAACGGAAAATCTGTAAAAAACGCGACTCAGTTGGCTGAAGGCGTTGAAATACAAACCATTTTTCATAAGGGAAAGGCCATCAGCACCATCAAAAAAATTGAAAATTAATGAACCATTGTGATCACAACAGAGAAAGATGAGTCAATCAGAAAATATAGTGTTAATTAAGATGAATAGCCGGAAAAAAAATAAATATATCGCATGAAACAATCGTATAGTAAAGACCTTACAGAACTCGAAGCCATTGTAAGTCAGATAGAGGAAGAAGAAATTAGTGTGGATGAGTTGTCGGAAAAAGTGAAGCGGGCAGCTCAACTCATTAAAAACTGCAAACAACTGCTGCGCACTACCGAAGAGGAAGTAGCACAAATACTCAAAGAACTAAACGAAACCGTTTAGGTGAAATCTTCTTGGATATTCAGGGTTCAAAAAGCTGAGGGAGCACATAGAAACTTTTCCAAAGTTTGAAACNNTTTATCCAATTCCCCTTTTTTAACAACAGAACCGAATTAGAAACAACCTGCTAACAGCCTACAATTAAAACACCGTTTTAGCTATTTGTTCAATACTGTCTGACTTACCCATGGTATAATAGTGCAATACCGGCACGCCGGCAGCATGTAGTTCCTTTGATTGCTGTATGGCCCATTCAGTGCCTACCTGTTTTACAGCCTTGTTATCTTTACATTTCAGGACTTCTTTAACCAAATCCACAGGCAAATCCACATGAAATGTTTTGGGTATGGAGGTCAGTTGGGCTTTGGTGCTAAAGGGCTTTAAACCAGGTATAATGGGCACATTTATACCCTTTTCGCGACACCGTGTGACAAAATCAAAATATTTTCGGTTATCGAAAAACATCTGCGTAACTACATATGATGCCCCAGCCTCGATTTTCTTTTTTAAGAAATACAGATCACTATCCATGTTGGGCGACTCGCCGTGTTTTTCGGGATAGCCGGCTACCCCTATACAAAAATTCATTGATCGTGTATTTTGAAGATCGGCGTCCAAATAAATCCCCCGGTTAAGGTTGCTAATTTGCTTCACCAAATCAAGGGCATGTTCGTTGCCTTCAGGTTCGGGAGTAAAAACACGGGTGCCGGGCTGTGGGTCACCCCGAACTACCAACACATTGTTGATGTCGAGAAACTGCAAATCGATCAGCGCATTTTCAGTTTCCTCGCGTGTAAATCCTCCGCAGATAATATGTGGAACCACGTCGATGCCAAACCTGTATTTAATTGCAGCTGAAATTCCTACCGTCCCCGGACGCTTTCGTACTGTATGCTTCTTCATTAAATTGTTCGGCAAATTTTCATAAACCACTTCCTGTTGGTGGTAGGTAATGTTAATAAACGCCGGGTTAAATTTCACCAACGGATCGATGGCTTGTTGTATGCTGTCGAAATTATGTCCCTTTAACGGGGGCAGTAACTCAAATGAAAACAAGGTACTTTTTGCTTCGGCAATGTATTGTATAATCGATTTTTCCATGACATTAGAATTCAAAACAAATTACAATATGTTTACAGGTAATAACTTAGTTACGTTTTCGGCGGGTATATTTTTCCGTTGAGCATAATCTGCCTGCTGATCGGGTAGTATTTTACCAACATTAAAATACTGCGCATCGGGATGTGCAAAGTAATACCCGCACACAGAGGCAGCGGGATACATTGAAAACCCTTCGGTAAGTGTAACTCCGGTATGCTTTTCAGCCTCCAGCAAGTCGAAAAGCGTTCTCTTTTCCGAGTGTTCAGGACAGGCCGGATACCCTGGTGCAGGACGAATACCGGCATATTTCTCATGCAGGATTTCTGTCATCTCCAATTGTTCGTCAGGCACATACGACCACAACTCCTTTCGTACTTTATGATGAAGCCATTCTGCTGTTGCCTCGGCCAGCCTGTCGGCAAGCACCTTGAGCATTATGGCGCTGTAGTCATCCTGGTCGTTCTCAAAACGGGTCAGATGCTCCTCAATGCCCAGTCCTGCCGTCACAACGAATGCTCCCACGTAATCGCTCACTTTTTCATCCTCGGGCATCACAAAATCACTCAGACACAAATTGGGTAAAGCCTCCTCCTTTTTCTCCTGGTTACGTAAAAAATGGAAGGTGGTTTTAACCTTGTTGTATTGTTCATCTTCAAATATATTCACGCTATCGCCAGTCGCCCGGGCCGGGAATAGTCCCACCACCGCGTTGGCTGTAAGCCAGCGATTTTTACGCATGGTTTCAAGCATCT
>DJVY01000105.1 GCA_002440885.1 Bacteroidales bacterium UBA6244 | reverse complement strand
CAACAAAGCTGGCCAAAGGAGTGCACCTGACCGCTGAGATTCCGGGATGGTTTTCAGATAACTACTTTGACGTACCACCGGGCGACAGTGTGCGGGTGGTATTTTATCCTGAAGCACATGAGCCAAAAGCAGAACATTTTAAAATCGCGCATGTTTACAACGACGTGTGTCGGTAAATCATTTCGAGTAATTTTTCTTTGTTTACAGGCTTGGTGATATAGTCATTGCAGCCGGCTTCCAAGGCTTTTTCCCTATCCCCCGGCAGGGCATTGGCGGTTTGGGCAATGATTATAACCGTGCTGTTAAATTTCCTTATTTCTCGTGTAGCTGTATTGCCATCTATGTCGGGCATCTTTAAGTCCATGAGGATCAGGTCGATGTCAGGATTAGTTCGGGCTAAATCGAGGGCTTCGTTCCCGGAATGGGCCATCAGTGTCTTTCGTGCATATTTTTCGAGAATGATGGAGAAATACATGCAAGCAGGTTCATCGTCCTCCACAATTAATACTTTAAGGTTTCGTGTTGGAACATCTTGTTTTTCTGCCACTTCCTCATCTTGATTCGCAGGTGTGATCTTGGAAATAGGTAAGGTAAAATAGAACGAAGAACCTTTTCCAACCGTTGATTCTACTCTGATGGTTCCGCCGAGCATTTCAACATAGGATTTGCTTATCGAGAGTCCCAAACCTGAGCCTTGAAAAGCCATTTTGTCGGCAATGTCAGCCTGAATAAATCGATCGAAAATCGCTTGCTGACGGTCGTTTGGAATGCCGATACCCGTATCATTCACATAAAACTCCATGAATTTCTCTCCTCTGTTGCAGCCCATGTGTATTTCACCCTGATTCGTATATTTAATGGCGTTTTTTATCAAATTCGTCAGTATTGAGATAAATTTGACCTGATCTGTCTCTATCCATTCCTCTTTCAGGCTATCCTGATTATCGAGGACAAATTCCAGTCCTTTTTTATCAGCCTCAACGGTAAAGAAGTAAAACAGATCGGTCATCACATGAGTGACATTTGTCGGGGCAATTGTTTTTGTCACCTGTCCTGTTTCAATTTTCGAAATCTCAATAATGTCGTTTACGGTGTTAAGCATACGATTTCCACTTTTTTGAATGATTTCGATATATTTGTCTTTCTCTTTACCACTTAGCCGGGGCTCGGTAAGCAGTTCGGTGAAACCGAGGATTCCATTCATGGGTGTTCTGATTTCGTGACTCATGTTGGCCAGAAAAGCTGATTTGAGCCGGTCACTTTCCTCTGCCTTTTCTTTGGCCTCGATAAGGTCTTCCACCATTTTTTTCTTCTTGGTGATGTCTTCTTTCACGCCAACGAAGTGGGTAATCTCATTTTTTTCGTTAACGATAGGCGATATAACAACAGATTCCCAGTACAATTCTCCATTTTTCTTTTTGTTCATTACCTGTCCTTCCCAATCTTTCCCGCTCAGAATGGTGTTCCACATTTCTTCGTAAAAGCTATGAGGCTGGACACCTGATTTCAGGATGTGGGGATTTTCACCTTTCGCTTCTTCAAAGGTATATCCGGTAATGGCTGTAAAAGAAGGATTTACATACTCGATAACACCATCCTGGTTGGTAATAACAATTGAAACAGGATTTTGTTCTACCGCACGGCTAAGCAGCTTAAGTTGTTTCTCGGTAGCGCTTTTCTTTGTGATATCACGGATAAAGGCTCCGATTCCGGTTTTGTTATTGCCCAGATCGATAGGGAATTTAAGGGTTTCATAAATCCGATCCCCCCAAACTTCTTCACAAGTGCACACCACACCCGATTCGCGAACAAGCTTGTCGGAGGCCTCACAGGCTTGAGCCAAGTTGGGGGGCAACAGTTCTGAAATGGTTTTGCCCTCAATAGCTTCATCAGGGACATCCAAAAGTTTTATGAAGGTCTTGTTCGCGAACAGCAATTTTCCTTTTTCATCTTCTAGCTGCACAATATCTGAAGTTGAATTTAAAAACGATTTAAACCGCTGTTCCGACAGTCTTAGGTTCTGCAGATTTTTAATGCGTTCGATAAAAATACCGATGTTAGCCGCAATGATTTTAAGGGTGTTTAAATCGTCTTTTGAATAGGCATTTTCGCTAGTATAGTCCTGTATAGCAATGATACCAATTACTGCTGAGGTGGAAGAGTCGATAAGCGGAGCGCCAATCCAAACTTTTGACCTTGTGCCCACGAGTTGAATTTTTTCCAGGTGATGCAGTTGGTTTTCGATTTCCTCGGTAATAAGCCTAGCCTCGCCCGTTTTTCTGATATAATCGGTCAGTGTGTTTTTTAATGAAATAGATTCCGTACTCGTAAAATCTTCAAACTCATCAATGTGATACGGTAACGAATATAGATCCGTTTGCTGGTCGTACAACGCGATGTAGAAGTTGTCGGCACGCAGCACCTTTTGTAATTCTTTGTGAATGGCTTCGAGGTAATCCGACAAGTTTACACTGTTGAGAGAAATTCTGGATACTTGATAAAGAAACTGTTGTGTTTTTTCGATGCGCTTACGTTGGGTTACATCGCGCATGATGGCTGTAAAAAACTGACCTGCTGACGAGTTCCAGCTGAACAAGGATAAGTCAATAGGAAACAACCTGCCATTTTTGTCTACAGCTTCGAATTCCGCCGTGCGTCCCCTCAGCTTTAGCGAACCACTTTTCACAGCTTGACTCACAAATCCGGCGTGTTGTATTCGGTACGATTCAGGGACGATAAACTCAACATTGCGGCCAATCATTTCCTGTTCGTGGTATAAAAACATGACTTCAGCGCCTTTGTTCCAACTAACAATTTCGCCCTTCTCGTTGATGCTAACGATAGCGTCGGTGGCCGAATCGATCAGGTTGCGGTACTTTTCTTCGCTTTCACGGAGTTGTTTTTCTATTTTTTCCCTTTCAATCCTGGCCTGAAGTTTTTCGAGCGCCTCCATTACTGCAAAGGGAAGGCGCTTGATTTGTTCCTTGATCACGTAGTCGTTTGCGCCTGCTTTCATGCATTTTACGGCTGTTTCTTCGTTCATTGAGCCTGTGAGCATGATAAATGGGATAAACCGTGACAACGATCTGGTGATTAACAGGGCGCTCATGCCATCGAAGGCCGGCATAGCATAATCAGATATAATGAGGTCAGGAGCAAAATCCGTGATTTCCTTTCTGAATCCATCTTCGGTGTCAACCACGCGATAGTCGAATTGAATGCCTCCTTTTCTAATTTCGTGTAAGGCCAATTCCACATCGGTGGGGATATCTTCGGCAAATAGGATATGTATTGGTCGTTCGTGATGATTCATGGTGTGTTTATTAGAAGTGGATACATGATTGATTAACAAGTGTGTATGCTCAAATATTTATCATATAGCGGATTCTGTTTTCAAAGTCGTGGGAGCTGATTTAACAGCAGCCAGTAGAAGCCCAGATCTCTGACAGCTTCTACAAATTTCTCAAAATCAACCGGTTTAACGATGTAACTGTTAACGCCAAGTTGATAACTTTCGATGATATCGGACTCCTCTTTGGAAGAAGTAAGCACGATTACGGGAATAATTTTGGTGTCGGGATGGCCTTTGATTTCTTTCAACACCTCTAGTCCGTTAATTTTTGGAAGTTTGAGGTCAAGCAAAATAATCTTAGGCCGTGATTCTTTGGTTTTTGTCGCATATTGCCCTTTGCAGAAGAGGTAATTCAGTGCTTCCTCGCCATCTTCTACCACCAGTATTTTGTTGGTCAGGTTGTTTTTTTTGAAAGCCCTGAGTGCCATTTCGGCATCACTGGGATTGTCTTCAACTATCAGAATTTCGACTTGATTAATATTGTCCATGTTTATATGATTTTACTGTTTTACCTCATGATTGTTTGGGCAATGCGAAATAAAAACGTGCGCCCTGACCTACTTCTCCTTCAGCCCACACGCGTCCACCATGCCTGATAATTATTCTCTTTACAATGGCCAGCCCCACTCCCGTACCCTCAAACTCATTGTCGCGATGCAGGCGTTGAAACATGCCAAAAAGCTTGTCCTTGTATTTTTCATTAAAACCTGCTCCTGAGTCACTTATTTTATAAACGACCTCGTTTTTGGAGTCCGTGGCTGTAATTTCAATATTTTTTTCGATCGAATTTGAACTGTATTTAAGGGCGTTGCCAATCAGGTTTTGCCAAACCTGGGTGAGTAAAGTAACGTCACCCTTTATCGAAGGCAAATTTATAATCTTTAAATTAAAATCCTGTTTTTCATTCGTTGTGGCCATATCCTCAAAAGCGCGCGTGGCCATTTGTTCCATATCAACCGTTGTATAAACCAGATCTGCTTTGGTAACGCGCGACAAACTCAGTAAATCGGTGATCAGTTTATCCATTTTAATGGCATTTTTTTTAATGGTGTCCAGGTAGCGTCTTCCTTCCTGATCCAGTTTGTCGGCGTAGTCTTCGAGCAGGAAGTTCGAAAACCCGTTGATGGCGCGCATGGGAGCCCTTAAATCGTGCGAAACGCTATAAGTAAAGGCTTCCAGTTCTTTATTCGAAAGTTCGAGTTTGCGGCGCTCATTTTTAAGTTCAGCGGTAATTCTATTCAAATCTTCAACCATGAAGAGCATGGCCTGCTGACTTTTGTCGAGTTTTAAGACTTTCTCGTTTAGTTCAGCAGTACGTTTTTTAACTGTCAGCTCAAGCTCTTCGGTAAGCTTAATAAGCTCCTTCTCTGTGCGTTTTTTTTCAGTAATATCCCAAAAAGTAACCACAGCTCCAACAACTTTTTCATGCTGTTGTATCGGGTAAGAGTAATACTCCGCCTGAAAATTGCTGCCGTCTTTTTTCCATAGTACTTCGTCGTCAACATGTGCTCCCCTGCCTTGGATTAATGAATTGTAAATTGCGCATTCGTTTTTTGGATACGGACTGCCATCCACTTTGGTATGATGTATCTGGTTATGCATGTTTTTTCCAATGATCTCTGTATCGCTTTCGTAACCCAGTATTTGGATGGCTGACTTGTTGATCAGCGTGCAATCACCATTTTCATCGATACCGTAAATTCCTTCGGCAGTGGAGTCAAGCAAAAGCCTGATCTGGTCTTCGGATGCAGCAAGTTTTTCTTGCTTCAGGGTAAGTTCATGCCATGTGTTTTTGTGGTTGGTGATTTCGTTTCTGAGTCTTCGGGTTCTTCTTTTTACTTCTTTTCTAAGCAGAAGTACCCATAGTACAACCAAAATTATCACCAGAGGGAAGAAAATAAACAACGCGATGCGAACAATATCCTCAGTACTTAGTTCTTCTTTTATTGCCGGACCGAACCATTTAAAATAGATTTGTTGGTAAGTGTCGTTGGCAATCACCACCGATAGGCCTTCGTTTAGTTGGTTTAGAAGTTTCTGATTCCCCTTTTTAACAGCAAAGCAGAAATCTTGTCTGAACTCAGGCAGTTGGATGTCAAGCGGTTTTATCGTGCTAATCTCCATGTTCTCTAACAGTCGCAAGCCCATTATGCGCTGAGTGATAACTGCATCACCTTCGCCGTTGGCCAGCATCTGAAAGGCTTCCTCGAAGGTGTTGGTGTTGATTATATCCTCCGACAGGTTCATTCTTCGGGCGTACTCATCTGCATTATCTCCTTTCATGATAATGAGTTTTTTTTCGGTCAGGTCTCTCAGGGAGTGGATGTCTTTGGTATCCTTTCTCACGAAGACAGCCCCATGCAATTTAAGATAAGGCAAGGTAAACCCGAAGATTTCTTCCCGTTCGGGCGTACGCCCTACCAGGGGGAGAGCGTCAATTTTTCCATCGGCCAGTTCGTTTTTTATCACTTCCCAAATGCCGATTTTTATTTTTACCTGAAGTCCTGCGGCTTTGGCTGCTGCCATAAAAAGTTCTATTGAAAAACCATCGGGTTGGCCATCCTCATCAACAATACAATAAGGCGGGTAATCAGGCTCTGAGCCAATGAGTATTGTGTCGAAGGTGGAGTAACTTATCGAATAGTTATGGGCGACCAAAGTGTCTGGACTGCTAAAAGCAATTAAATGTGCCACCATCAGCAGGGCAAGGGTAATTATCCGAAACTGTAGATTGTCTTTGTTTGCGCTCATGATCCGGATGTTTTTAGTTTTTCCTTCAACACCTTGATTTCATTTCTGAGCTCTTCCATGCGCAGTTCGCGTTCAATGGTCACATTATAAAAATGTTCCAGTTCGGCTATGCGGGCATTCAACTCTTTTGTTTTTTCGGTTACCTCCATTTCCAGGTGGTCTTTCAGGTTTCTTAGTTCGGTTTCTGCTTCTTTTCGCTCGGTGATGTCCAACACGATGGCTGCAAAAAGCTGTTCCTGGCCATCAGCGATAAGTTGTAGCAGAACTTCTGCCTCGTACCATGACCCATCTTTTCTGAAATGTTGGGTTTCGAAGGTAATCTCCCCTTTTTCTCCCGACAGAAGCGGATCAATTAGCCTTGAAAACTGATCCTCCGACAGGTTAAGTTTGAGGTGCAGGGGGGTCATTTGTTTCAATTCGAGTAAAGAATACCCTGTGTTGTTAAGTGCAGCGGTGTTGGCATCAATAAACCTGTGGTAAACTGTATCGAACAAATAGATTTCATTCAGCGAATGTTCCACGATGCTAACAAGTCGGTTAATCCTGACTGCGGCATTTTTTTCGTCTGTAATGTCATTTACAAAACCCAGAAATCGGGTTTGACTCAGCCTAACAGCTCTAACGGTCCAATAACGCTTTTCTCCATTTTTTGTAATGAAAGCAAAATCGCCGATAGCCTGACCCTCGTGGACAACACGCGTAAAATGTTCAAATCCTGCGGATTGATGTTCGGGTGCTGTAAGGTTAGAAATGCTCAGTCCAATAATTTCAGAATCGCTATAGCCGGTAATCTGGCAGGCTTTCGAGTTTGCTTCCAGGTATTCCCCCTTTTCGTTGGTTACAAAAATACCATAGGGTGCATTGTCGATATACTGTTTAAACTTGTTTTCTCCTTCTCTGAGTTTTACATACGAAAGCCTGAGTTTTTTTGTTCTCGACCGCACTTGCTTTCTCGACATAAGGATAATTGTAAGAGCAATCAGGCCAATCCCAATGAATAAAAGTGTAATTAATTGGTAGTTGACTCTGGGCGGATCGAATAATGCATTTTTAAGATAATTGTTAAGTGTTTGATAATAAAGTGAATTTGGTGTGTTTTTCCAGTTGCTCAGGTAGCTATCAATGGTATTGATAAGGTGCTGATTGGTTCCCTTTTTTACTCCGAAATGCAGTGAAGCCGGATTAAAAATGAGGTTGGTTTTTTCGAGTTGAAAAGCCTGTCGGTAGGTTTCGCCAAAGGAGTAGTTTGTGAGGGCAATGTCGGCCGAGTCGTTGTGAACCATCGAAAAGGCTTGTTGGAACGAATGTGCCGACACTTCTGAATAGGGAATATCAAATCCCTTCATCAGTTGGTTGAAAGTTTTTTGTTGTATACTTCCTTCCACTACAGCTACCCGCTTATGAGCGATATCGGGCAGGCGTTTAATGTCAACTCCTTTTTTAACATAGCCTTGCGACCAACTCTCAATAACGGCCTGTTTGTTGAAGTCAATTTGGTTGCTTCTTCCTGCCGTGAAGGCTACATCTGGGAGTAAATCGATGATGCCTGTTTCCAGATTTATCAAGCACTGGTTCCAGTTTGCGGGAACGTAAGTCAACTTCCAGTTTTCGTTTCTGGCCATTTCGGTGAGTAAGTCTACGAATATCCCTTCAGGAATACCCATTTCATTTATCCAAATTTTAGGTGGATTTTGATAAATACCTACCCTGATTTCGGTTAGCGGCTTGGTTTCCTGGGCAGATGATTGTGTGCAAAAAAAACCAACTCCTAAAAGAATGAGTATAATACCCGACTTAAAAAGTAATTTTGGTTTATTCATGCCTCAGCTTTTTTAATTGATCAATTTCTTCAATTAGCTCTTTTATTCTAAACTCACGTTCAATGGTGGCATTTCTGAATCTTTCGAGTGTTTCGATGCGGTCGTTGAGTTCTTTGGTCTTGCTGTAAACCTCATTTTCAAGGTTTTTTCTGATGTGATTCAGTTCATCTTCCGTTTTTACCCGATCGGTGATATCCACTATTGTGGAGATGAAATAAATTGGTTTATTCTGATCATCGAGTTTCACGGCAACACTCACGTCTGCCCAACGGATACTGCCATCCTTGTGTAGGTATCGTTTGTTGAACCGGGTAGACTTGGCCTCACCATTTAGTAAAGGATGTAAAACCTGGTTAATGGCTTTAATGTCTTCGGTAGGTGTGAGTTCCTGCCACTTTTTGTGTTCCAACTCTTCTCTGGTGTAACCCAACATGGTGCAAAAAGCTTGATTTACCTTAATTTCACCTGTTAGTTGAGTAATTGATTTTCCCGCGTTTGAGGACTCAAACAGGCTTCTGAACATTTTTTCACGTTCTTTAAGTTCGTTCTCAGCCTTTACTTGTTCAGATATGTCTTTAACAAACGAAAAAGAAAGCAGCTGTTTATCGTAATGGAAGTAGTTAACGGTAACCTCAACAGGAAAAAGTGTTCCGTCTTTCTTTAGGTGTTGGGAAATAAATGTTTTGTTCCCTCTTTTTCTGGTTTCTTGTCTGTGTTTTTTAAAGCCCGAAGGGTTAAAAGTAGGGTCAATTTTAAAAAGTGACATACCCTTAAGCTCATCCAACGTGTAACCTAAGCTTTGCGCCGCGTAGTTATTGGCGTAAAGAATTGTGCCATCTTCTTCCACCTGATAAACACCAACGGCTGCATTATCAATACCGAATTGGGTGATTTCTAGTTTGTTTTCAAAAAGTTTTCTTTCGGTGATATCGGTATGCGATCCGATAAAACGGAGAGGTTTGCCGTTTTCATCACGTGTTACAATCTTTCCTCGGTCTAAAATCCAGCGGTATGTTTCATCTTTGCACCGAAGTCGGTGTTCGTTCAGATAAAAGGATGAGTTTCCGTTAAGGTATTGGTTAATACTTTGAAGTGCCTGTCCCAGGTCATCAGGATGCACTCTTTTTTGCCATTCCTCAAACGTGTTTTCAATTTCGTGGGGAGCAAAGCCCAGCATGGTTTTCCACTGGTCAGAGAAGTAAATTTCGTTGGTCTCCAAATTCCAGTCCCAAATGCCATCGCCTGCCCCTTCAAGGGCAAATTTCCACCTTTCTTCACTTGCCTTTAAAGCCTGACTTGTTTTTACACGATCAGTAATCACTTCAGTGTAAACAATTATCCCACCGATGCTGCCATCCTCTTCAAACCAGGGACGACATTCCCATTTTGTCCATTCAGTAGTGCCATCTGCTTTATCGTAAGGGTCATTGTCTTTTGAAAAAATTTCCCCTTTAAGTACTTTTTGATGGACATCTCTCCACTTTTGTGGCAAATCAGGAAAAATTTCATAGTGGTGTTTTCCTAAGATGTCGTGATCTTTGATGCCAAATTGTTTAAGGTACTGCTTGCTGACATAAATGTAGTTCAGGTCTTTGTCGTGAACGGCCACAGCTCCATTGGCATGTTCTATTATGTATTGCATCAGGTTGTGCATCTGTAAGAGCTTGTCATCGGTTTCCTTGTCTTTTGTTTGCTTCAGCCTTGCTATTTCTAATTCCTGAGCAGCAATTTTTTCCCTGAGTGCTTGATTTTCCATCCGAATATCCTGATCGGTAAATTTAGTAGTCATGGGAGTGATTTGTTGAAGCTTTATGCCCACAAATATACACCATAAAAAGCTCAATGTAAAATGGATTGTATTAAAAATGTAAATCATTTTCAGTGAGGTTTGCTTTATTTCTAATTTTACGGGCTTTTGAAGAAATTTATTTTATGGAAGATATCTTTAAGAAAGTATACAACCCTTACCTGTTCAGGCAACAGGGGCACGCTCTGGTTGATTTGTTGGCGCAATACCTGGAAAATGCACAAAGTCAAACTATTCCGGTAAACAGTGTTGTTAATCCGGAGGATCAGTTCCGGTTTTGGGAAAACTTTGCAC
>DJVY01000088.1 GCA_002440885.1 Bacteroidales bacterium UBA6244 | reverse complement strand
TCGTTCAACGTGCTGACACCCTACCCCGGAACAAAAACCTACGATGACCTGAAAAGAGAAAACCGACTTACCACCAACGACTGGAAGTATTATGATCACAACACCGTGGTTTTTAAACCCAAGAACATGACAGCTTATGAACTTCAAATGGGAAAGGTGAACGCCCGGAAGAAGTTCTACACAACAAAATCGGTCATGCAACGCCTTTCGGGAAATTTATACAGCCCTTTGATCTACTTCGCCACCAATTTCGGGCATATCAAGCAGGTAAAGGTAGAAGGAAAAAGAATAGAACGACTGAAATCGAAACTGTTTGGCGAACTGTTGGAGTAGGCTGTTTACAATTCGACACCTTTCTTTATCAACGAACTGATGAATTGGTTAACTGACTTACCGACAATATTAACAATCCAGTTGATTGGATTCGATGCAAATTGTTAATTATCACCAAGATTCATACAAAGCACATAAAAATTGATAAAATCCAGAATCCAGAGGTAAGGGTCGTTTTAAGCCCTACTCATATTTTGATTTCTATGCCACTTTTTTTAATTTCATAGACAAAAGGATTATCCGACATAAGATCATGTAAAGAAATGGGATGGGGTTCAATTCTTGAGTCGAATTTTGAGGCTAAAAGCAATAATTGAACCTGAAGATCAAATTTATCAGAATCATTAAGGTTCTCAATGATTAATGCAATGTCAATATCGCTATCATATCTTTGATTGCCTTTTGCGAAAGAACCAAATAAAAATGCGGTAACAAATCCTTTAGTTTGATCGGAAACCGACAAAATAAACTGCCTGATTACTTTATTAATTTTTTGATCCATTGTCTGTTTCTTTTTAGGTTTTCAATCCATGTTGCCGTAAATTCAGGAGTGCATTTTTTTTGAAAACTCAATTTATAATCGTCATAACGGGCATTAATATTGAAAGCTGTTACGGTAGCGAGAAAAGTTTTTTGCTCATCAGTCATGCCCAGATTACATTTTTCTGCTAGCCGTAACAAATTATGAATAAGAGGTGGATAGTCAGTATTAATCTTCACATATAAAGCTTTTAAAAGTTTCTCAATCATCATATGACCCACAAATAAGGCCCAGCTATATCTTCTGGCTTCAAACATGACTATCATTGTTTCAAAGTCATCGTCTGAACCTTCTGTCCAAAACTTGATTAGCTTCTCTTAATCAAAATTTGCATCTTCCATTTCTCAAAAATACAATATTTTCACTATGCTCAAATTCATTGAAAACGTTAGTTTTGCCGATAACCCTTCCTACTGCTTAAAAACATACATGTTCAAACTATAGGTATCCCCATCGAAGATTCAACTGAAAAAAAAATGTTGTCACAACCCTAAATGATGAACATCAAACTACATTTAAAATGCAAAGCTAATTGCTTTTTAACTAATGTCAAGCCCATTTACCAGACTTCCCTTTGATAGGAGAATCGGTTTCTGATTATCATTTAAAGCTTCTTGGAAAAAGAAAAAACCCTTTTGGAAAGACAAGTTGAGAAGAAAAAGCGGCTATCGAAAAACTCCAATAACCGCCGACCAAAAATCCTACCTTTTGGACGTTATATGATCAAAACAAGGGCAGGCGTTGAGACACTAATTTTCAACCTCCAACGTGCCGTTTACTTCTATAGTAGCTCCGTTGTCCAACTTAAGGCTAAAACATCTGGCAATAGTTCCAACCCGGACGCTGACATTAAGGGAGGCCGGAATGGTAACCCCATCAGTAGGGGTTGGTATCACTCCTCCCTCCCAGTTTGCAGGATTGTCCCAAAAAGCATCTGACAGCCCAGTCCAGGTAATAGTGGGGTGAACCTCGATGGTATAGTCCTCAACCTCTCCGTACCATGTTGTACCGCAAGCGTATGCATTATCGTCATAGTACTTGGTTCGAATGCGCATTCTTGTCGTTCCTACTATGGCATCATCTGGAACCTCTATTAAAAATTTACCTTGTCCGTAGTTATTATCAATATAGATAATCTGCTCATCGACATCCAGAAAATCACCATCCCTATTCCAATCAATCCAAATAGCCAAATCAAGGGTTTCATCGGAGCTTCCGTTTGTTACTGTAATGTAATGGGCATGCCCCACAGCAACACCGGCAGAAATAGCAGTCCAATCCTGATAATATGGACTACCAGCCGCGTATCCGGAAGTATGATCAACACTTCCCATTTGGACACGACTTATGTAACCATAGGCCCCTTCACTACCTGCATTGCAGTAATTGGATGGCGCATCGCCAACAGTTATATAACCGTTTTTGATCTCGGTATTGTTGCCAGTGGCATTAGCTGTATACAGGCTCACATCATAAATTCCCGCTGCTGTAAATAAAACTTCAGGACAGGACGAAGTTGCAGTTGTTCCATTGAGGTATTGCACCGTTGTTGGATTAAATGTCCACATCCAGGAATTAGGGGCGTTGATGGTTGCGTCAGTAAATCTCACCTGTTGATTCACCCCCGGTTCTGTATTATCAGCATAAAACTCCGCAACCGGAGCAACGGCATTATCGATATCTCCTGTGATGATCATCGAAAAAGCCTGAGGAGAAGCCAGTGTACCGTCGTGATCGACAACTATGGTGTATGTAGTAGCCGCAGTTGGGCTGTCAATATCCACCATTTCCACGTTGTCAACATTGTTTTCGCCTGCACGGGTAGCGGCGTTTTCGGGGTAGTCTTTATCCAGTTTCCAGGGATAATAAGCGTTTGTTGTCTCCGTAATGCGCAAGTCGAGATCGTTTACCAACATGGCATCAGCCGGATCGAGCGATGCGGCAGGAGGCGTTCCGGGGGGATCTGTCCACACAATAGTCACCCGCAAAGGCGAGGTTCCGGTAGTGGTAATTTCACGTGCAAAGGATTCGCCATTGGCCAACAAATGCTCGGAAATGACGTCAGTAGTTTGATCTTCAGTAATTTTATCAGCTGCCTTTCGGGTGTTGAGGAGTCCCCATCCAAACTCATAATCTGGCCCATCAAAATCACCGGCTTCATCGGCCGTGTGCAAAACCAAAGCTTTTAACGTAGCCGACCTCATTTTAGCCCCTGCTCCTTTTACATTTTCGTAATGCTGCAAGAGCAAAACCAGCGACCCGGTAGTAGCCGGAGCCGACATAGAAGTGCCACTGGAAGAATAATATGCATCATCGGCAGAACTGTAAGTAGAAGTAAGCCCAATGCCATTGGCCACGATATCCGGTTTTATACGCCCATCATCAGCAGGACCACAACTACTGAAACCTGCCAGAACAACCTGAGTCGGATCGGAATAGCCTGTAGGAATATCATTAACAGCCCCTACAGTAAGTACATTTTTAGAAATTCCTCTCTGCGGGATACAGTCGTAAGGGCCATCAGGAGGATAAGAACCATCGCCTGAATCACCCCGGTCGTTACCTGCTGATTTCACAATCAGATAATATGGAGCATTCACTGCAATCTCATCCCAATCGCGTGCCGAATAATCATAAAAACCAAACCTGTAATCTTCAGCCGTGCTAATAGCTGGATTACCATTCCATACATTGGCAGAACCATTCCAATACCATCCCCTCACCCATCCATAAGAATGATTGCTGAGCAGGTTGCCATTGGCCGCCTCGGTGGCCATTTCGGCGTTGTCGTAATCCCAGTCGTAAGCCCTTAACTCAGCAGCATAAGCCATGCCTTTGGCTGCAGAGTTCAATCCTGCTGCAATAATCGTCCCGGCCACGTGGGTAGAATGCCAATTCACAGCACTTGCATCGATGTTGGTGGCCCGTGTACCAAATTCCTGATGGGTTGTTCGGATAGTTCCGCCATCCCATTCGCAAACCGAAATGCCTGTTCCATCCAGGTTTAATCCTGCCCCACCTCCACTATAAACCTCGTTAGTGGAAGAGGTGGCCGCCGCAACTGCATTGTTGGTGGTATAATATTGCGGAATCCCGTTGTCGTCGATGGCCATCAGTACCATCAACACACTATCGGTTTCTATTCTTATCGGAATATTGTTGGCCCGCGCATAGGTCATGGCCTGCTCCTTTTCCGCTTCAAATTCGCGGGAGAAGCGAACAGACAAGCTTTTCAGATCGGTGGTTTTTGTTTCTACCTGCGCTTCAACAGAAGATATTAGCAAAAAAGCACAGGTCAGCAACAAACCTATCCGAAGGAAAAAATTCATATTTTCTGAACTACTCATCACTTTTAATCATGAAACATATTTCAAATATACAACTGTTTTGAGATAACGTCAATGAAGAATAGGTTAATTTACTTTAAAACAAAAGCCGGAACAGCTTGGCTATTCCGGCAGGTAATTAATTAATCGCAAACAAACAAGGCAGAAACCATGTTGCGAAACCAACATACAACTACTCTTCGAGTTCTTCCTTTTTCATTTCGTAGAGTTTCTTTGCGCCGTAAGCAGCGGCCAGCCCTATCAAAATCAAACTTCCCCCGCCAATGGGAGCGCCACCGCCGATAGGGATGTCACCGCCAACGGGACCACCACCCGGGTTACCCGGACCTGTAGCCTGTCCAAATAAACTTGAAGAGCCACATAAGGCCATTATTACAACTAGACTAAATATCGAAAGTATCTTTTTCATGTTCATTCCTTTTTACTATTTGCTAATGAATATCTTTTTGGTAAACACCTCTTTNNCTTCAGGAATTTCTGATCAACTTTTTGAATATGTTTAACCAACTTACCTCCAAGGGCGTAGATACGCAAATCCTGAATAATATCGTCTGTATTGTTTCTCACATAAGCGTATTGTCCAAAGGAATACAAGTCGATGACAGGAGAAGTTGATTCTTCTGTGCCGGTTGGACCGAAGAAATGCAAAACAAAACGGTCGCTGGAATCATCAGGCGAAGCGTTGAAACTATATCCTGATTGGATATTAAGCGAAATCCAATCGCCCCCGGTGAGTTTGTCTTCGAGCCAGATCTCGGTTCCAACTTCAAATGTTTCCAGTCCATCAAAGTTAAATGCATACTCATTTTCATATCCGCAAGTAAAATTTAATGGAACACTAGACATCTGATTCATCAGGTAATCCATTGGCAGCACGTTAATGGCCAATTCAGCACCATCATCAGCAAAACTGCTTATACTGGTTGCATCCGCATATCGGCTAGTCCATTTTTCGGACTCAATCTCCAGGTCGTATCCCGAAGAGGCCACTTCATCGAACCGGACGTAGAGGTTATCCTCAAACCCAAAATCACCCCCTGACACATTCAGGTGCAAGGTGTTTTCGCTTGTACTTCTGAACGCCACGGTGTTATGTGTACGGTTCGTATTGGTAAAATTAAAAGTCCCTCCGGCAACTGTTTCCACGAAAAAGGATTGTCCTACCTGAACAAACTGGCTGCCGCCTGTTGTCCCAACTCTGTTAATGTAATTGCCTGTGGCCGGATCCCAAATCCAGTATTTTGCCATTACTACACCGCTGTTGGCTGTTGCCAATGCATCAAAATCGATGGCGGAGGGATAAGGATTACTGATAAGTTCATAATGATTCTGGGTAAAGGCCAGTGTTGGGGTCGATACATTTCCGGTTATCAACTGACCTGTCAT
>DJVY01000102.1 GCA_002440885.1 Bacteroidales bacterium UBA6244 | reverse complement strand
GCTGTGAAGGGTCAGGCCAATCAATTGATTCAACTTTCAGAACGGCTGATAGCCATAAAAGGCATACTACACGGCAAACTTAGCATGACCAAAGCCGAATAATTTTTTTGCTTAATAAGTAACACCTTTTAATATTAACATAACACTTATTAATTTTTTTTGCAATGAAAAAGCTTTTGATTAAAACAATCCTGTTATCCCTCTTTTTTTCCGGACTAATGACCGCCTACTCGCAGTCGGATACAGTTGACACACTTAATATCCAGGAAGTTGTGGTCACCGCATCGAAGAGTATGCAAAGTGCAGGCAACACCACCCAGATGGTTGATGTCATCAGTTCAAAACAGGCCGAACTGATGGTGGAAGGCAACAACAACCTGAGCGAACTTCTGATGTACACTCCGGGAACAGCCATCAGTACGCTTTCGCGCAACGATGCCAATTGGGGCACTTATGCAGGCATTGGTCCAAAATACGCCACATGGATGCTCCAGGGTCTTCCTGTTGATGGGTTTATCGATCCCATGTCGCTCGATATGTCTATCATCGACCGCATTGAAGTTCAACGTGGGCCGGCTTCTGTATTGTATCCCAATTATTTATCGCAAGATTTTGCCGGCAACCAAAGTCCGCTGGCTGGAACAGTTAACCTCATCATCAAGGAACGCATTGAGCGCCAGGAAACCAGGGTGAGCTCATCATATGGTACTTTTAACACCCTAAATAACCAGATTTATCATCAAAACAGCCGATCCAATCTGAACTATTTCGCGGGCATCAACTACGAAATTTCGGATTATACCGATTATGGAACAGATGGATCGTGGTTAAACATGAAGAAAGACCCGGAGTACAGCAAGCTAAAAAGCTATGCCGGACTCACCTGGTACTACGGAGATCAATCCAAAAATAAAGTCACCGTCTTTGTTCAAAACACCAACCAAACCGGTGATGCAGGGCGTGTTTACAGAGGATTTCATCACAATTACACAACGGTAAACTTAAATCAGTCGGCGCAAATTACCGACCGTTTGGTCTTTAGTTCAGGTTTTGGTATTCGTGTTTACGACCGCAGTTGGCAATCGAGTCATTTCAATGTAATCGACAGCCTTGATGCCAACGAAGGGGTTAAACAGGTGATTGTTCCTGTGGATGCACATCTCGTCTATACCAAAGGCATTCAGACACTTACTGTTGGGGTTGATTACCAGAACGCCACCTATACCACTTTTACCGACCCACTTTTGGGATATTTCCTAAAAGGGAATGAGTCGTCAGCCTATCAATATGGTGTATATGCTCAGGATGAATTAAAACTTGGACAGTTCATCGTTCGCGGCGGTTTGAGATACAATTTCATAAAAAACAAAATAGCACTCATTTCCGGAGGGCAGCCCGGTGAGCCACAAACAGACTACAGCCGTTTACTGTGGAGTGCCGGGATAAAATACCACTTCAGTGAAAAGCTGAATGTATTTGCCAATGCAGGCAACAGCTTCCTTACACCGGGTTTAAAATCGATGGGTGGCACTCTGACTATGGCAGACAAAGGTGTTCCGGGAAAGAACGGACAGCTTCCTAATCCTGATCTAAAACCCGAATCCGGTTTGGCCATCGATCTGGGCGCTAAATTAATTTTTGGCCATTTCTCAGCTAGTGTTCGTGGTTTCAGGATGATGATTGATGACGCCATCGTTGAAAACAGGGTAAGTGAGAACCCAAGTCAATCACAATCGGTTAATGCAGGAAATACAGAAAGCACAGGGGTTGAACTTGAACTCAATCACAAACTAAATGCCCAATGGCAGTGGTTTGCCAATGCTACCTATCTGAACACCAAAGTAAACAACGATCTCGATCAGGATCAGCAGGGCATGGAAGTTCCTTTTGCGCCAGATTTTGTGGCCAATGCAGGAATCACCTGGACTTCTACTTTCGGTCTAACCCTTTTTCCGGCAGTGAATTACACGGGAACCTATTACGATAGCAGCTCCAAATCAGGCAGGAAGTCATTTACTCCCGGGCTTCTCGTCAACTTCTTCGCTCAACAGGAAATCGTTACCACAAAAAGTATCCAACTCGATTTATTTGGCCAGTTTTATAACCTCACCGACAACCGGTATGAAATGCCGTGGCAATTCCAAAACACCGGATTATCGATGATGGTTGGGTTTAAAATCTCTTTCTTGTAACATGTCGTGGAAAATTAAGGTCTTGTTTTTATATGTTTTAGCATTTCATTCCGGATGTCACCAAATCCGGACTGAAAAAGCTGAAACGCTACCTTCTTGCTCAGTTGTCGATTTCAGAGGGGAAATAGTGGCGCTGGAACAACCCGCTAAGCGAGCTGTTTGTTTAATAGAAAGCACATTGTCAGGCATATATATGCTCGGGGCGGGCGAACAGGTGATCGGCATAAGTACCAATGTTTACGAAAAAAAACTCTTTGATTACTATGCCCAAATCGACAACCGGATTGCCGAAAAACAGCTTCCTGCTCCAGGCAACTGGGATTTAGTAAGTATGGAACAGGTAGTCGCCTTGCGTCCTGATGTGGTGTTTATCTGGTCATCACAAACGGAAACCATTGCCCGCCTTGAAACTTTTGGCATACCCGTTTATGGAGTTATGCTCAAAAGTTTCGATGATGTCGTTAAAGAAATTCGCGATTTAGGAATTCTATTTGGCAAACAGGAAAGGGCACAAACGCTGATTGATTTCACAATGCATGAGTTAAACGAATTGCAGAAAGCCCCAGTTTCTCCTTCAAAAACAGCCTATTTTTCATGGACACAAGGCATTAATCACACCTCAGGAATAAAAAGTACCGTGAACGATATGTTTAGCTATGCCGGAGTCAGTAATGTGTGTGTGCTTCCCGACGAACATATTTCTGTTAATATTGAACAACTGTTGATGTGGAATCCTGAGTTGATTGTGCTTTGGCCGCGCATAGGTAACGGAGTAGATGAGTTTCTGGAAAACAAGCAATTACAATCCATTAAAGCCATTAGCAAAGAACAGATTTATGAACTCCCCGACCCGTTTTTATGTGATTTATGGACACTCAAGTTTGTTTATGCTGCCTATTTGGTAAACGAGTGGGCCTATCAGGAAGCAGAAAAACTGTCTCCGGAAGTATA
>DJVY01000228.1 GCA_002440885.1 Bacteroidales bacterium UBA6244 | reverse complement strand
ATGACCGGCAGCGGAGATGAGTTCACCGCAGTTATTCCGGGACAAGGTGAACACGCCACCATTTATTACAACATCGTGGCCAACAACGGAATAGACCAAAGCAATACGGTGACTTACAATTTTTATGTTCCAAAAGTGTTTACCGGAACTTTAGTTTCTATTTACGACATCCAGGGACAACAGGAGGTTTCACCCTATAGCGGCCAAACAGTGAGCACTTCAGGCGTTGTGACGGCCAACTTTGGCACTTCCTATTTCATTCAGGATGGCACCGGCGCATGGAATGGTATGTTTATTTACGAATCGGGACGGAATCCTTCTATCGGCGACAGCATTATTTTAACCGGAAAAGTAAGCGAATATTACGGCAAAACTGAAATTTCCAATATCACAGATTACTACTTTATTTCCTCCAACAACACCCTGCCTGAGCCTGTTGTGGTTGCCACCGGAGAAGTTTCTGAAGAACATGAAAGCATTCTGATTAAAGTAATGAATGCCACCTGTATCGACGAGAACTATCAGGCTGACTACTTTATGTGGAAAGTGGATGACGGAAGCGGAATGCTAAAGGTTCATAACACCTCGGTATTTGAGTACGAACCTGTTGAAGGAGTTTCATACGATATAACAGGCCCGCTTAATTTTGATTTTGATGAATGGAAAATAGAACTGCGTTACGAAAATGATGTACGTGAGGGAACCGACATCAACAGCCCTGTAGTGGTTTCCGTTGAACCAGTCCTGAGCACTAACCTACAGATAATATTCAGCGAAGACGTAGAGAAAACCTCTGCAGAAAACCTTGACAACTATGCTATCACCAGCGACATCACCATTCAATCAGCTGTTCTGCATGCTTTCGACAAAACCAGGGTAAACCTGACCATAACACAAGTGACCTCAGGCATAACCTACGACCTCACCATAAGCAATGTACAGGATCTCTCAGGCAATGTCATGGAAAGCCAAACAGAAAGTTTTACCTGGGTTGGTCTGGAAGAAATATTTGAAACCGGAACACTGGTGATTTATCCAAACCCAGCCGATGAAAATATTAACCTGACTTTCAGTTTAAAACAGGCAGCTTCTGTTGAAGTCTCGCTGAGCGATATTTCAGGCCGACAACTATTAGTGAATAACTACCAGGCCACTTCAGGCAGTAATCAATTGAGTATTAATGTAGGTAATCTGGCCAAAGGGCTCTACCTGATGCATGTTAACACCGACTTGGGAGGAATTAACTACAAAATAGTCATCAAATAAAACTCCTTTTCCGATAAAAAAAAGAGGCTGCACGTTGGTGACAGCCTCTTTTTTTGGTTAAGGTGGATACTTAAAAGCTTCTCCCTCAAACTTCCTAATCGTTTCAGCCCAGCAACATCCATTTGGCTGGCCTACCAATCCTTATGTTTTTTATCTTTGCCTGTGTCCGGTTTTTTGCAAATACTTTAGTATAAAATGCAGGAAATATGTCACGAATTAGGGAATAGATACAACAGCGAAGTTGCACTTGTCTGCCTAAGGCATGAAACTAAAGTGAGTGGGGGCCTGGATCTTATCCCTAAATTAAACTCTATATAATGAAAAAAATTGCTTTACTTTTCTCCTTCGGGATGCTATTATCCTCCTGCGATAATGGTTTTGATGTAGTGGTTAAACAACCTAATGGCATTATCCTCAAGTACAAATGCGAGGATGGGCGGGACACAATGAACAGTACAAGATATGCCTATTTCGGGTCGATATTGCTTTCGCAAGAGAGTCATATCAATGGCAAAAAAGAAGGCAGTAAAATAAATTACTTTAAGAATGGCACAATAAGGGAAACCGGAAACTACAGCAAGAATAAGGCTAATGGAATATTTAAAGAATTTAGCGAAAATGGCATATTGCTTAAAAAGATATTATATATGAACAATATGCCAATACTCTATGAAATACTTATGATAAATACTGATTTGCAGCTTAGCAGAAGAAGGGTATATAGTCTGATTGACAATTCAAGAACTTTAGCAGGAGAATTATATATGGATATGGTTGGCGAAAGCATTGATGTTGGTGATGTAAAAAGCACTATTGATTCATCTTGTATCGGAACTTACAAGGGGTTGTTTGCTGATATGCAAATTGATGACACTATTAACCTGAATCATGAAGCATTGATCACATTAGAATTTACCCTTCCGTTAACATTGACCAAACCAGAAATAATTGTTGGAGAAGTTGATGAATCTTTGGCTTTTATTGACACACTCTTTTATGCAAAGCCAGATAGTGTTTACGATACCTTATCATTTGTTTTCACCCCAAAAAAACCTGGGAATCACTATCTGGTGGGAAAATTGACTAATTTGGAGCTTTTTAATGATGACGTCCTTTTTTTTAATGGATTTTTTGTGAGATAAGATTGGTGCCTTAAGTTAAGTGTAGTTTCATGCCTAAGGCAGACAAGTGTAACGCGGATGCCTTTCTCCAATCCTTATGTTTTTTATCTTTGCCTGTGTTCGGTTTTTTGAAAATACTTTTTTGTAAAATGCTGGAAATATGTCATGAATTAGGGGATAGATACAACAGCGTAGTTGCACTTGTCTGCCTAAGGCATGAAACTACGCTGAGTGGGGGGACATCATATTGCAAGGGCACAACCAGAATAATTTATCCATAATATTATAGAGCTGTTATGAATTCTAAAATTATCAAACTGATATACTTTTTAATAATAGCAATTGGTTTTATTGCCTTTTTTATTCGCGGATATTATCAAAATAAAAAAGCTCATACCGCTTTTGTCGATGCGGAATATCAAGGCATCATTAAAGAAATACACCAGGGTCCACGTGGTTTTTCAAAACTTACCATCGATAGTATGTCAATGAACTTAGGTATCAGTGGACAAAAGATTCAAAATTATATCCAGATTTCTGACTCAATTGTAAAAAAATCAGGAACAACTGTGATAATCGTGTACAGAAAAAATCCAAAAGGAGCCTGGCAGGAAAAAGTATTTAAATAGCGATCATTGCATTCTCCTTGATCTGGTCTAGAATATACAATCCACCATTGCCCAATTATTTCTTGTGTTTCTCCGCCCACTTTCGGGCATTTACAAAGGCTTCCATCCAGGGGCTTACTTCATCCTGCCGACGTCCCTCTGCATAGTGAGGCCATTGCCAGGGCAGAAAAGCGCGCTCCAGGTGCGGCATCATGGCCAGATGTCTTCCGTTGTTGCTGCAAATGGCTGCTGCCGCCCAGTCTGATCCGTTCGGGTTGCCGGGATACAGGTCGTAGCTGTATTTCATCACCAGCTGGTATTTGTCGCTGAAATAAGGAAAGCTGAATTTCCCTTCTCCATGCGCCACCCATGCTCCCAGTCGGCTGCCTGCCAACGTGCTTAACATCACCGAGTTGTTCTCCGGAATACTCAGGTTAATAAAACCCGACTCAAATTTCCCGCTGTCGTTGTGCAACATTTTAATGCGCTCAGGGTGTTCGGGGTAAATCAAGTTTAGTTCCACCATGAGCTGGCATCCGTTGCAGACCCCCAGACTAAGTGTGTCTTTTCGCTCATAGAATGCTTCGAGTGCTTTGGCTGCTTTCTCATTGTATAAAAAGGCTCCTGCCCAGCCTTTGGCCGAGCCCAATACATCGGAATTGGAGAATCCGCCAACAAACACAATGAAATGGATATCCCGCAAATCTTCGCGTCCGGAAATTAAATCGGTCATGTGAACATCTTTCACATCGAATCCGGCCAGATACATGGCATAGGCCATCTCGCGGTCGCCATTCACTCCTTTTTCACGAATGATAGCAGCCTTGATACCAGAGGGTTTTCTGCGTGCCGGATTAATACCCAGATCGGAAACCTTACCCGAAAAATGCTTGTTAAAACTAAAATACAGATCCTGACGCTTATAATTATGAAAACGACAATGGGCATGACCTTCTCCGCTTTGCTTTTTGTCGAGCAGATACGATGTCTCGAACCAGATGTCGCGCAACCTGTCGATATCGAGACGTATCGGGTCAATTTGCTTCTGGTGCAGCGTCAGGGTTCTTTCATTTACCACCTGACCTATTTCCACGAACGGAACATGACGTGATTCGAGTATTTTACCCACACGTTCGGACTCTTCTACCTGAATGATGATTCCCGGGTTTTCGCTAAACAGCAGTTTTACAACATCCTTTTCATCAAACACATCCAGGTTGACCTCCATGCCGTGATCGGTATTGGCGAAATTCATCTCAAGCAAAGTGGTGATAAGTCCACCGGCGCTGATGTCGTGACCCGCTACAATCAACCCCTCCTCGATTAATTCCTGTGTGGCGTTAAAGGCCTTTACAAATTCGTCTGCATGGGCCACATCGGGTACTTTAGTTCCGATTTTATTTTGGGTTTGGGCAAAGCTGCTTCCTCCTATTTCTTTAGGCGTGCCTGAGAAATCGATGTATATCAAGGTGAGTCCTGCTTTCGTCGACACGACGGGCGTAACCGCTTTGGTTAAATCCGTAACCGGGCCGGCGGCAGTAACAATAACCGTTCCCGGCGCAAAAACCACCTGTCCGTCGGGGTACTTCTGGGTCATCGACAGGGAATCTTTACCGGTAGGGACGTTTATGCCCAGTTTTACGGCAAACTCACTCAGGGCTTCCACGGCCTCGTACAAACGGGCATTCTCGCCTTTGTTTTTTGCAGGCCACATCCAGTTGGCGCTCAGGCTTACCCCTTTGATGCCTCCTGCAAGAGGAGCCCACACGAGGTTGGTGAGGGCTTCGGCCACAGCCAACCGCGACCCGGCTGCCGGGCTAATCAACCCACTCACCGGCGCATGTCCCAGAGCGGTGGCCATACCTGATTTGCCTTTGTAGTCAAGCGCCATAATGCCCAGGTTATTCAGCGGCAACTGAACAGCTCCGGCTGTTTGTTGCATGGCCACTTTTCCTGTCACCGACCGATCGACTTTGTTGGTCAGCCAGTCTTTACACGCTACAGCCTCCAGACGCAATACCTGGGTAATATATTTTTCAATGTCTTTCGACAGATAAGGAATGTCGTTAAAATCAGGAGGAATCGCAGTATCTTCAAGGATGGTTTTCGGTGGTTTACCAAAGAGGAACTCAAGTTTTAAATCGACCGGACATGCTTCCTCCGATGCCTTTAACACGAAGGATTGATCGTTGCGTACTGTCCCGACCTGGTAAATAGGTGCTCGTTCGCGCAAAGCCACGGCTTCAAGAGCAGGATAATCTTTGGCTTTTATCACCAACCCCATCCTCTCCTGAGACTCATTTCCTAAAATTTCTTTAAACGAAAGCGTGGTGTCGCCTACCGGGAGATTGTTTATATCGATGTCAGCACCTGAATTTTCGACCAGCTCTGACAAACTGTTTAAGTGACCACCTGCACCGTGATCATGTATTGAAACAATGGGATTATTGGTAGATTCGGCCATTGCCCTGATGGCATTCATGGTACGTTTTTGCATCTCAGGGTTTGCCCGCTGCACGGCGTTCAGTTCAATCTGGTTTCCATATTCGCCTGTAGCCACACTCGAAACAGCTCCACCCCCCATACCAATCCTGTAGTTGTCGCCGCCCAGCACGACAATAATATCTCCGGTTTCGGGAGCACCTTTTAGGGCATCCTCCTTTTTTCCGTAACCTATTCCGCCGGCCTGCATAATGACCTTATCATAGCCAAAGGATTTATCGTTCTCACAGTGTTCAAAAGTGAGCAAGCTGCCATTTATGAGGGGTTGTCCGAATTTATTTCCAAAGTCAGAAGCACCGTTGCTGGCCTTAATCAGGATTTGTTCAGGCGATTGGTACAGCCACTTCCGTGGATCGACGGCAAATTCCCAGTCACGCAAGGGGTTGTTACGCGTGTATGAAGTCATGTAGACAGCAGTACCGGCGAGCGGCATGCTCCCTTTCCCTCCGGCCATGCGGTCACGGATTTCCCCTCCTGTACCTGTGGCAGCCCCGTTGAAAGGCTCCACGGTAGTGGGGAAATTATGGGTTTCCGCTTTTAGCGAAAGCACGGTTTCTATATCGTTTAGTTGAAAATAATCAGAAGTGGACTGCGTAGCGGGGGCAAACTGTTCAATGGTTGGTCCCAGGACGAAGGCTACATTGTCTTTGTAAGCCGAAACCAAACCATTGGGGTTAGCCGAGGAAGTTCTTTTTATCAGGGCGAACAGGCTGTCCTTCATCTCGACCCCGTTGATAATAAATGTTCCGTTGAAGATTTTATGCCGGCAATGTTCAGAGTTGATTTGAGCAAATCCATAAACCTCTGAATCTGTAAGTTGACGCCCAATCTTAGTGGCCACTTCTTCAAGGTAAACCACTTCATCCGCACTTAAAGCCAGACCTTCCTGTTGATTGTAAAGGGCGATGTTGTCGATATATCTTACAGGTTCGGGCTGATCGTCGACATCAAAGATTTGCTGATCGATGCCCTCATATTTTTGCTGCAACATGGGATCGAAGGTAGGGTTTTCCTCGAAAGAGCGGTTAAACAGTTCAATCCTGAGGATACTGTCCAGCCCCATGTTCTGGCATATTTCAACTGCGTTGGTGCTCCAGGGAGTAACCATTTCCTTACGCGGACCAATGTAGGTACCTTCGAGCGATTCCTGCTTGATATGTTTCGCACCCGCGAAAAGCCACTTTAATTTTTTACGCTCAATATCAGTAAGTTGTGCTTGCAAGTGAACCAAAAAGAATACCCTGTTGTCGCCACTAAAGAAATATACCATGATGCAGAAAGTTTGTAAATACCCAAAATCAGCTGCAAAGATAGAAAAGCAAAAATGAGGCTGAAAATTATTTTTTCAATTGAGACAAATTATTTTTGTTTTTCGCGTGGAAGTTCAGCCTCCGAGACACCAAACACTTCATGAGGTTCGGTGTTGCCGATGGGTTCGATATGCAATAACACATCGTACACATTGGCTACCGTTCGTTTTATTTCGGCTTCAACAAGTTCTCCCACCTGATGGGCTTCGTTGAGTGTTAATGATCCATCCATCTCAATATCAAGAACAATCATGTACAAATTCGCCATTTTTCGAACCCTGATCCGATGCGGGTTGGTAACTCCCTGAACACTTTTGGCGGCCGAAAGCACCTGCCTGTAAACTTCGGGTGAATCCACCCCATCCATCAGTTCGCGGTTGGTTTCCATGAAAATACGAAAAGCCACAAACATGATGTAAAAGCTTACCAACAAAGCTGTTATAATGTCGATGACTGGCATTTTAAACACAAAGGTAAAAACCAACCCTAAAAGTACCGAAACAGAAATCACCACATCGTTTTGCATATTCCGAGCATTGGCTATAAGCATGGCGCTTTCGATTTGCTTGCCCGTTTTATGCAAATACCACGAAAGCAGCAGTTTTCCAGCAATAGAAATCCCTACGATGTACAAGGCAAAGGTTTCGGGTAGAACAGGGTTTATCGGGTTAAGTAGCTTCCCAAAGGAAGCGATAGCCAGCTGAGCTCCGGCAAAAAAGATGATGAAAGCCAGCAATTTTGTAGCCAGGGTATCGGCTTTTTGATAGCCGTAAGGATATTTTAAGTCGGGAGGTTTTGCTACGATATAGGCCGTGTACAAGGTAATGAGAGAAGTCAGGATATCACTCGCCGAATCAACGCCATCGGCCACCACAGCCATACTGCCTGCAATGAGGCCGACAATGATTTTCATTACAGCCAGTGCAGCATTTCCTGCAATGGCGATACGTGAAGCAAAAATTATTTTTTTTTCGCGTGGTTTCATCAATCAAGCAATAGCGAACAAAGGTAAAAAAAAAGCGGTCTCCCTTACCAGATGAGGAAGACCGCCAGATTATTATCAGATCGTTATTGTTGGTCGCCAATAAAGCGTTCGCTTTCGATGGCGGCCATGCAACCTGTACCGGCAGCGGTAATGGCCTGACGGTAGTGTTTGTCCTGCACATCGCCGGCAGCAAAAATGCCGGGCACGTTGGTGGCGGTTGAGTCGGGTTTGGTAATCAGATAACCTGTTTCGTCCATATCCAGTTTACCCTTAAAAATATCGGTGTTGGGGGTATGCCCAATGGCTACGAAGAACCCATCGATATCAATTTTTCGTTCAACACCGGTTTTTCTGTTCAGAACGATAGCGCCGTTGAGGGCTTTCATAAATCCACTTTCTGTCCCCACAATTTCTTTCACCTCGCTGTCCCACAGGATTTCGATATTTGGTGTACGCATCACCCGGTTAACCATGGCTTTCGAAGCCCTGAGTTCATCGCGGCGGTGTATCAGATAAACTTTGTTGACGATATTGGCCAGGTAAGTTGCTTCTTCAGCAGCGGTGTCGCCACCACCTACCACAGCCACATCTTTTCCTTTATAGAAAAACCCGTCGCAAGTAGCGCATGCACTCACGCCACCGCCCTTAAATTTCTCTTCAGATTCAAGTCCGAGGTATTTGGCTGTTGCACCTGTGGCGATGATAACCGTTTCGGCCATTATCTGAGTACCATCGTCGATTGATACTTTAAACGGACGGCTACTTGTGTCGATGTCGGTAGCCATTCCCCAACGAACCTCTGTTCCAAACCGTTCGGCTTGTTTTTTCAGGTCTTCCATCAACTTTGGCCCGTCAATGCCATCAGGGTAACCGGGGAAATTATCCACTTCGGTGGTGGTTGTTAACTGTCCACCGGGTTGCATGCCCTCGTACATAATGGGGTGCAGGTCGGCGCGTGCGGCATAAATTGCGGCTGTAAACCCGGCAGGGCCGGAGCCAATAATCAAACATTTAGTTGTTTCCATTCCTATTATTTTTGGTCTATATATTCCTGACGAATAGTTTTTTTTGGCAAAGATAATGCCAAAACACAAGTGATGGTTATGCGCTATAAAACATGTCAAAATGACTGAAAAAAATGCCGGGCAAGTCAGGAGATTGGCTGTTTACCGATGGACTAATGAAGCAAAACAAATTTTACCACATTTGTTGGATGAAGCAACCAAAAAATACTTATTTTTGCAAACTCAAACTAAAAGCCACGTTGTTTGTGGCCTGTTCATTAAAATCGGGGTGTGGTGCAGTTGGCTAGCATGCTTGCATGGGGTGCAAGTGGTCGCCCGTTCGAGTCGGGCCACTCCGACAACAAAAAGCCTTGAATTAGCAATAGTTCAAGGCTTTTTTATTTCATCGACCGGGACAATCTAACGCTACCCGTCAGCATTCGGCACTACAAATTTTGCTCTCTGGCATAGACCAGATACCATTTCTTTTTTATCAAATTAAATCTGTATTCTGAAAAATACCCTGAGTCTTCGACCCAAAATTTTTCCATAAATGAATCATCTGTTTTCTTGTAGTCTGTACTAAATTCGATAGTATCCACATCATATATTTTTGTCTTCATGGTGATCCAATTTTTTTTTGACCACTTCTTTTTCCCTTTCCAGTCGACTTTTATTCCCTTGAGTGGAAATTTTATCCTTTCCATTTGGAATACAGAATCTGCATGAAATCGGTTATAAAATTCATCAAAATTCTCAACCGATGACTTAACGTGCAATTCCTTGTCGTTAGTCGTTTTTTTAACCGTTTTACAATTGGTTATTAAAACCACAAACGCGATCGCGATCAATACAATAGGCCGGTAAAAAGTTCTCATTTTCCTTTATTTTGTTACTACATTTATCACTCCTGAAGCATTTTACAGACAGAATTGGCTTTGTCCGACCTCAAGAAGATGCATATTATTTGAATGATCACAAAAAAATCGGATTGGAGTAATGGGCTTGATTCCCATTACTCCTATCCGATCGAACTTTGCGTTGTTTGTTTAGAGAACACTATTTACGGGGGATGATGTCGATAATAACCGTGCGGTTATAAAAGCGTTCTTCAGGATATTTATTATTAAATTGCGATAAGGTTTCCTCTTCGCCAAATCCATGCACCTCAAGTTTAACATCTTTTCTTCCTGCGTTCGATAGTCCATTCTGCATGATTTCCTTTACGTCGTTGGCTCTGGCCTCTGATAATTTCAGGTTATAGGCTTCCTCACCAATAATATCTGTATACCCATGAATAATCAGACTTGCATTGGCCGGAATCTTTGGCAATACGATTTGGGTGAGGTATTTTTCGTACAATTTGATAGCCTGCGAATTATCGAATCCATAGATAATACTGAACCTCAGTCCCTGTTCATTTTCAGAGAGATTCCAAAGCACCATATGAACAGTTGTATCCAATTTTACGGTTGTATTTTGTTTGGTATTCCCAATCATGGTTACCTTGAAGTCTCCCATCGGTCTGTCACCCAATATCGTTTTCCCAGGTATGCTAACCGTTTCATTGGTATAAGACCCAAAGCGCTGTACTTCACCCATTTCGTCGCTAATTTCCATCGACCATGAGGTAAAGGCGTCATTTGCCCGTTCAGCAGTAAAAGTTACATAACTATCTACGGGTGCTTCTTGCGAAGTAATAAACTCAATCGGTTTTAATGGCGCTTCCGGACCTCTCTGGTATTCCATTAGTAATTCCGGCGAACCACTTTCTATTGAAACTCTTCGGTCATCCTGACGCAAAAGTTCAACTTCAAGAACTCCACCCGGTTGTTCTGATGGCAGTTTTGGTTTGGTACGCCCTTCAATACTAATTCTTGATGACTTAATCCCGAAAATGCTTGTCAAATAGTGTTTAACCGAGGCAGCCATGATAGCACCATCTTCAGGCCCTAACATTGAAGATCCGATCAATTTTATGGATGATGCAGGATTTTTCAGCATGCGATCGCCAAGGATATTCAACACATCGTAATAGACAATTAATTGCCGTTTTGAACGACCAGATGTCTCTGTAGTTGAAAATTTCTGGAGGTGCTCCTCGCTGAAGTCTTTCACCTGATCTTTGGTGAGCAATACATAGCGATCCGGAATGTCAGTAGATCCTGTATTAAAAAAAATGTAGTTGCATAGAGGAAACGTTTCTCTTACCACACGATCGGATGTGATATTTTCGGGCGAGTTAACAACAAACAAAACGTCAGGCCCATCTGGAACTTGTATCCCGACAGAATAAATATCATCGCCGCCGCTGCCACCCGGTCTGTTTGAGGAGAAATAACCCTGAGTTAACTCATCGCTTACAATAAACGCATAATCGTCGTATCGTGTGTTTAAAGGAAATCCAACATTTGTTATAGCTCCAAATCCAGCTCCACTTATCCAACACTCGAAAATATCGAGACCACCTAAACCATAATGTCCATTAGATGAGAAAAATAACTTTCCGTTCTTCTCTTCAAAAAAGGGGAACATTTCATCTTCAGTTGAATTGACGTTGCTGCCAAGATTTTCTGCTTTACCCCAGAGTCCATTTTCTTCTCTATGGATTCTATAAATGTCGGTACCACCGTATCCTCCTAGCATGTCTCCAACAAAATACATGGTCATTCCGTCGGAGGTCAGGCAGGGATGTCCAACCGAATAGGCTTCGTTATTAAGACTAAAAGGTTGGGGATCGGACCATTCGCCATCATTATAGTTGCACAGATAAATCTGAAGCTCAACGATTTTATCTTTGGTTTTGTCGTGCGGATTATTCTTCGTGAAAGCCAGATATTTGCCATCCTTGCTAAAACTAATTGGGCCATCATGAAGTTTGCCATTCAGGCTTTTATCAAAAATTTCAGGCTCTTTGAGTTGATTCCCATCCAATTCAGAAACATAAATGTCCCAAAATGGTTCGTTCGTCCAATTGTAATTTCGAACAATTATGTTGCTACGCGATCTGGTGGACACAAACATGATCTTATCTTGATAATAAGTGGTACCAAAGTCCAAGGCCTCTGAATTAATGCTCAGGTGTTCAATTGTGTATGTCCCATTATCTATCAACAAATCACTGATATCATTTTTGTTCGCCAGATAATCTTTCGTACGTAAATCGGTTGGCATAAGTCCGGCAAACTTTGTCATCCACTTTTCTGCCACGCTATATTTACCATTTATTTTGAGCACCATAGCATAATTATAATAATCATCCGGTAAAACAGCATCATTCTCGCTTATCAGTTTTAAATAGGCCGCCTCTGCCTCAATATTTTGATCGAGGTTAAAATAGCTTTCAGCCAACCTACGCTGGCCTTCAGTAGTCAATTGGTTGGCGCCATTATACGCATCAATTGATTTATCAAAAGAGTAATTAAAAAAGTACTTATCTCCTTTTAATTCTTTATTTGATTTATCCTGCGCAAAAACGTTTACTCCAATACTTAAAATTATAATAATGGGTAGAAATAATTTTTTCATGGTTTTTGTTTTATAAGTGATTAAAAATATCGAGGAGAATGAATTTGCCTTTTGCTTGAAAATATAAAATCATATCTCAATAATATCTCGTGACTACCTTGATTATATCTGGAGTTTTTTAACCCAAATGACCAGTCATATGAGTACCCAATATGAAGTTGTTCTGTAATATCAATTCCAACCAGACCACCAAAGGCATCACCTGTTCGATACATTGCACCGACTAAGAACTTTTGCATGATAATAAAAGATGCCGTGAGGTCTGCCTGTATAGGAGCGGCAGCCGTCACCTTGACAAGCGTTGTCGGTTTAAAGGCGAGATCTTCTGACAGATTAAACACAGCTCCGGCAATAAAGTAGTAATGTCTTCTTTCTTTGCCAATTAAAAAACTTCCGTCTGCTTTCTCTTTCGAGGAATATCTGTTTTCTAGTAAATAGGGGACAGAAATCCCAGCATAGAAACGTTCTCTGGAATAATACACACCAAAGCCGAAATTAGGGGTGACACGGTTATTAATATTGTTTTTAAACGCCGGATCAATTTCTTCGTCCAACAAGAGTGTGTTCAGGTTAGCCTGAAATATGCTCGCCACGGCACTTATCCCAAGTGCCAGTTTTGCTTTTTCAGTCAGATTCATTCTATAGGCATAATCAACGACCACATTTGTTGTATTGGTTGGTCCAATTTTGTCGTTGAGTATCGACAATCCCAACCCGATATGATCATTGTTTAATGGTGAATGCATCGTTATAGTTTGAGTTAAAGGCGCACCCTTAAAACCAACCCATTGAGAGCGATGTAAAGCCGTTACGGTTAATGCTTCCCTGCTTCCTGCATAGGCAGGGTTCACAGCTAGTGTATTATTCATGTAGTGCGTAAACATGGGCTCTTGCTGAGCAATGATACTCAGGCTTCCAAAAGTTAAAGCCAAAACGAAGGTGATCTTTATAAGTGTTTTCATCTTACTGATATTTCAATTGTTTACTTATGTTAATATTTTACCTGTTTAAATAAATTGTTCCTTTAATGATTCCGGAACCATCACCCAAATCAAGCAGATAGAAGTATGTTCCTACTGGCAATTCATCACCTCCAACACTTAATCCCATGGTTGTTTTACCATCCCAGGTATTTTGATATGGATTTGCCTCGAATACTTTGTTCCCCCAACGATTGAGTATTACGATGTTATTGTCAGGATAATATAATATGCCTCTGATAACAAATAAGTCGTTAGTGCCGTCACCATTAGGGGAGAAGCCTTCAGGTATAAAGAAATCTCTAGGTTGTGGTTCAATGGTGGAAACATTATTGTCCAGATTTCCATCGGGTTCGTTCCCACTAATTGTTGCCGTATTAACATAAGTTCCCAATGAATTTACAATAGCCGTTATCCTTAAAGTTTCTGATGCGCCATTAATCATGGTTCCAATTGCCCAATCACCGCTTAAAGCGTTGTATGCACCCTGGGTAACCGTTGACGAAACAAATGAATATCCGTTTTCCAATAATTCGGTTACTGTGACCTCCGTTGCATCTGATGGGCCATAATTCGTCGCAATAATGGTAAAAACGATCGTGTGTCCAATTAATGGGAAGTTATTGTCTGCTGTTTTCACCACACCCAAATCTGAACTGGCGCAATTGTTTACCACAACAACAACAGGTGAAGGAATGGAAGCACAACTATTGAGAGAAACGCTTAATAAATAAGTTCCAGCATCTTCAGCTGTGGCAGAAAGAATTTCAGGGTTTTGATCAGAAGATAAATATCCATTTGGACCCGTCCAGCTATAGGTAGCTCCACTAACCGTTTGCGCTGTCAGGAAAATCGTTTCACCAATACAAACCGGCGAAGTACCGCCAGCAACAGCATCTGGTGTTGGATATACAGTCACCAACATGTCGGCACTTGTTGTTCCGCATGGCCCTGTTGAAGTAGCCGTAATGGTTGCCGTTCCGCTAAAAGCAGCATCCCAGTTCATGACACCCGTTGTGGCATTGATCACACCTGCGGTTACTGGAAGTACCGAGTAGGTTATCGAAGTGCTGTTTATGGCAGTGGCCGTATAGGTTTCATCAGGGGCATCCTGACACAGTGTGGTGGCTCCGGC
>DJVY01000110.1 GCA_002440885.1 Bacteroidales bacterium UBA6244 | reverse complement strand
CGGTCTGTGATTCGGGAAGTGTCACCCTGGTTTACGCGATTGATAATTGATCCGGCTTTCCATAATGAAACAGATTGATCGAAAGCGACCAGGAGTGAGTCAATTTCCAGTTGATAATTATCCAGCTCTTCATCACAATAAACCACCGAATAGTAAGTACCTTGGGCTAATCCCTGAAACCGGACCATCTGCTCTTTCGGTAAATTACTACAGGAAAAGAACAAAGGCACTAACAGAAAAAAAGTTAAGAATGGCTTCACGCTAAAAACGATAGGATAGATTAAAGGCGAATGCCCCCACAGTTTTGATCTCGTCATGACTCTGGTTGAAATCACTCAGATAACGTACGCCGATAGAACCAATAACAGCAAAACTCATGTCTTTGACCGGGCTTATCATGAGTCCGTTGTTGACCAACAAATGTAACGACATGGTCTCCACCTCCACATCGATGTATTGGCCGTTAACAAGCTGGTCTTCATTATATGACGACTGCCCTACCTGGATTCCCGGACCCAGAAAATACCTCACTTTTCCCTGACCTGTGGGGTAGAAATTCAGGTTGATCCCGGTGTAATACTTGTTGTTGACATCGTCGAACCCGTTGTGGTCAGACTCGGAGAATCCCAATGAAACAGGAATTTGCAAACCGACTTTTCCATTTGACAGTATCCTTTCATAAGAAAGCGTAAACTGATTTACGACAAGATCGAAGAGATGAAAGGTAAACAGATTTTTTTCATACTCATAGGCTGGTTTTATGCTACTTTCATCCTGAAAAAGGCGGATATCTCCGTTGGCATAAGCAATCAGACTAATGTCGGCGTTATTGATAGCGTAGGTAACATTAGATTGATCACCAAAAAGCTGGTAGCGGGTCTCCGAAGAAAGTACACTGATGTCTTCTACCGCAATCCTCGCCTGTTTATTTTTCAAATAGATAAAATCCTGAGCTTTCACAACATGAAAGCTAGCTACAACAAACAGGAGGACGAGGAAACTGGAAGTTCTTTTTTTCATGGCCTAAGGTATTAAAAACGATACGATAAATTAAAAGAAATCTTGCCTGTGGCGGCGGTTTTTCCACCCTCTACATCAAAATAATGGCGTGCACCGATTGTCCCGACAAGGGATAGACTAAAATGAGAAATGGGAGAAATAATGAGGCCATTATTAACTACAAAAGAAACAAAACCGGTATTATCATAGGTATTACCAAGCCCATAATATCCATGATAATAAACACCGGAACCCCCATGGATGGCCGGCCCGAAAAAATAGCGTGCTTTACCCTGTCGGGTAGGAAAAATGTTTAACCCTGCCCCAACGCTAAAACGATTCATAAATTTGATATCAATTTCGTCAAAAGGAGGTGGCAACAACAGATTTGTACTCTCATCACCATAGCCAAGCGAAACAGGGAACTGAAGAGAAAACTCTCCATCAGCAATCACCCGTTCGTACGACATGGTAAAATTATTCGTACTGAAGTCCAGAATATGAAAGTTGATCAGGTTGTTTCCCAAACCAACGAGTGAGTTTCGTTTATCCATAATATCGGCGGGCAACACTTTCTCTCCTGATGCATATTGGATGTACTCAATTTTACCCAGAGACACGGTGAACACGTCTCCCGAATTATCGTTATAATCCTGATAATAAACAGTTTTACCCTTAACAACAATTTCTTTGGCCTCAATTTTGGCTCTATTGGTGAGTAAAATAACATCCTGACCATAGGATACCGATATCAGAGCTAGGAAAACAAAGGTGACAAACAGGTTAGATTTTTTCATTAGATCATAGCTTTTACATTAACAAGGACAATATAAAACAGAAAAGGTGACATTTTATTGTCACCTTTTCTGTTTATAAAACGTATTAACTACCAAAATCGTCAAACGCAATCATCTCTTCCGGCACTCCAAGATTGTCGAGCATTTTAAGTACAGCGTCGTTCATCATAGGTGGGCCACAGAGGTAATACTCAATATCTTCCGGCTCCGGATGGTTTTTCAGGTAGTTATCATAAATTACCTGATGAATAAAACCGGTATATCCTGTCCAGTTATCCTCTTTAAGTGGTTCAGATAAAGCCACTTCAAATTTAAAGTTAGGATTTTCCTGTTCAATTTCTTCGAATTGATCTACATAAAACAACTCCCGTTTAGAGCGACCTCCATACCAGAAAGTTGCTTTACGGTCTGTGTGTTTGGTTTTAAACAAATCGAAAATATGCGAGCGCATCGGAGCCATGCCGGCACCACCGCCGATAAACATCATTTCGCGTTTGGTAGGTTTAATGAAGAACTCTCCATAAGGGCCTGAAACCATAACCTTATCACCTGGCTTACGCGAGAAAATATAAGAAGAACAGATTCCCGGATTCACGTTCATGAAACCACCTTTTTTACGATCCCATGGTGGGGTTGCAATACGGATATTCAACATCACGATATTACCTTCGGCAGGGTGATTGGCCATAGAATAAGCACGATAGATAGGTTCAGGATTCTTCATTTTCAGATCCCACATTTTAAACTTATCCCATTCTTCCTTGTATTCATCTTCGATGATCATATCTTTGAATTCGACTTCAGTTTTAGGCACATCGATTTGAATATAACCACCTGAACGAAAATCGAGGGTCTCGCCTTCAGGAAGTTTCACAACGAACTCTTTGATAAAGGAGGCCACATTGTGGTTCGACACAACGGTACACTCCCATTTTTTAATACCAAAAACTTCGGCGGGGACTTCAATCTCCATATCCTCACGCACCTTTACCTGACAACCCAAGCGCCAGTTAGCGGCTTGTTCTTTACGGGTAAAAAATCCTTTCTCGGTAGGTAGAATTGATCCTCCTCCTGAATTTACCTGCACACGACACATGGCACAAGTTCCTCCCCCACCACAGGCTGATGGAAGAAAAATTTTATTTGTCGACAAAGTCGAGAGCAATGTAGATCCCGGATCAGTTTCAAGTTCCTTTTCATTGTTGATGGTGATCTTGACCTTTCCCTGAGGCATTAACTTTTTTCGGGCAAAGAGCAGCAACCAAACCAAAAGTAACATGGTCAGCAGAAAAATGCCGATGCTTGCTCCAATAACCGTTCCTATTCCAACTTGCAATAAAGTCATTGTATCTGAGATTTAATTTTTCTATAATTTAATTCCAAGGAAGCTCATAAAGGCTATTCCCATCAGTCCGGTGATAATAAAGGTTATTCCAAGTCCGCGCAAAGGTGCAGGCACATCCGAGTAACGTATTTTTTCACGAATGGCAGCAATGCCCACGATGGCCAAAAACCAGCCCACCCCTGAGCCCAAGCCAAATGAAGTGGCTTGTGCAAGGCTTTGGTATTCGCGCTCTTGCATAAATAGCGAACCCCCAAGAATGGCACAGTTTACGGCAATAAGCGGGAGAAAAATACCAAGCGATGAATACAAGGCAGGCGAAAACTTTTCAACGATCATCTCTACAAGTTGAACCATTGAGGCAATAATGGCGATAAAAAGGATAAAGCTTAGGAAGCTCAAATCCACATCAGCAAAGCTTGCATCGATCCAATACAATGCCCCTGGCTTGAGAACGTATTCATTGAGAAGGTAATCGACCGGAACAGTTATCCCTAAAACAAACACTACAGCCGCACCTAAGCCGACTGATGTTTTTACAGTTTTGGAAACCGCCAGATAAGAACACATGCCTAAGAAATAGGCAAACACCATGTTGTCGATGAAGATCGACTTTATAAATATATTAAAAATTTCCTGCATGATTAAAGTATTAAGTGTTCAACCTAGTTTTTTTCGATCAGTTCACGGGTATAATACCTCTGAACCCAGATTATAACTCCCACTACGATTAAGGCCATTGGAGGCAAAATCATCAAACCGTTGTTCTTGTATCCCAGTTCAAAAAACGACTCAGGCACAACATGATAGCCATAAATAGTTCCTGAACCGAGCAATTCACGGAAGAAAGCGATGATAATCAATATAGCTCCATAACCGAGGCCATTACCTATACCATCTAAAAACGAAGGCCAGGGTTTGTTGGCCATAGCAAATGCTTCCAATCGTCCCATGATAATACAGTTGGTGATGATAAGCCCAACGAAAACCGAGAGCTGTTTACTTACATCATAAACAAATGCTTTTAACACCTGGTCGACAAGAATAACCATAGAAGCAATCACAACAAGTTGGACGATGATACGGATACGTGGAGGAATTCCATTACGAAGAAGGGAAATAACCACGTTGGAGATGGCTGCAACAAAAACCACTGAAATCGACATAACGACAGCGGGTTCGAGCTTGGCTGTAACGGCCAGAGCCGAGCATATTCCAAGTACCTGCACAGTGATCGGGTTCTCAAAGTTTAACGGATTTTTCAGCAGCTTAATGTTTTTAGCTGAAAAAAGCGGTTCACGTTCTTTTATTTCTGCACTCATGGTTTATCTGTGTTTTTTAAGGTAAGGTAAATAACTCTCCAGCACATCATGCAACATATCATTGACACCGTTGCTGGTAATTGTGCCACCGCTGATGGCATCAACACCGTGAATTTTTTCCGAATCAGGTAAGGTTCCGATGCCACCTTTGACCACTTTTATCGACTTAAACGCCCCGTTGTCGTCAAAGATCTTCTTACCTACAAACTGATCAGTAAAAAAGTCCATTATGATTTCAGCACCTAAACCGGGGGTTTCGCCTTTGTGGTCGAATGTCACCCCAACAATGGTATTCAGGTCATCGCTAAGCGCCATGTTTCCCCAAATTGGTCCCCAGAGGCCAACACCGCGAAGTGGAACTACATATAAGGTTTGATTGTCCTTTTCGATCACGTAAAGTGGCAGTTCGTATGGCAACCCTTTGGTTTTTTTATAAAGTTCGGCTTTCAAATCAAGTTTAAATGCCTTGGCATCTTCTTTTTTTGACTGGGTATAGGATTCTACCACATCACCATCCTGGTTAATCACGATTTCTTCTTTAACATATTCATTAAAGAGCTGTATCGCGTTCTCAGCGGTGATATCCGGAATGTCGGCAGAAGCCAGAATTCCTCCCATTTTATCGATGGCCACATTTCTCTCCTGAAAGGGTTTGAGCAACATGGCAGCCGTAGACAACAAAGCCGCAGCCACAATTACCATAATGGCAGCGTATCTGAATATATATCCGTTACTGTACATCTTTTCTAGTTTTTATGAGTTCGTAACTAAGGTCTTCATCCGTTTGAGCCGCTTATTGATATTCGACTCAATCACATAATGGTCGATGAGCGGTGCAAACACGTTCATCAGCAAGATGGCCAACATTACACCTTCGGGATAGGCGGGATTAAACACCCTGATCAGAATGGCAATGACACCGATAAGGAATCCATAAATGTACATGCCTCGGGTAGTTTGAGTGGCTGTAACCGGATCGGTGGCCATAAACACTGCGCCAAAAGCAAATCCACCCATGAGCAGATGATAATAAGCCGGCAGCTCCATATACTCGTTTGCTCCCCACAAATTGAACAACAAGGCCATCACAATGCCGCCAGCGAAAACGCTAAGCATGATGCGCCAGTTTCCAACGCCGGTAACAAGCAGAATAACTGCACCTATTAATATCATTAACACAGAAGTCTCACCATTTGAACCCGGGATAAAGCCCATGAACATATCGTATGGGGAAGGAAGATTATCGAAATTCCCTACTAAAGCATCGCCAAGAGGCGTTGCTCCAGAGTAGCCATCCAGTTTTTCGGCAATCCATACTTTGTCACCCGACATATCTCCGGGATAGGCAAAGAACAGAAAGGCTCTGGCGGTAAGAGCGGGATTAACAATGTTCATACCTGTGCCACCAAATACTTCCTTTCCAAAAATCACGGCGAAAGCCACGGCAACAGCCACCTGCCACAGAGGTGTTTCCGGTGGAATAATCATCGGAATCAATAGTCCTGAAACGAAAAAGCCTTCGTTCACCTCATGGCCTTTTATTTGTGCAAATATGATTTCTATCCCTAACCCAACTGCATAGGAAACAATAAGTAAGGGGAGCATTTTCAGGAATCCGTAGAAAAAAGATGTCCAGAGGTCGGCTGGATGGCCAATCGACAAAAAATGCAGGTTACCAATGTTCCACATCCCGAACAAAAGGGCCGGCACCAAAGAAATAAAAACAACAATCATGGTTCTTTTCATATCGATGGCATCCCTGATGTGTGATCCGGCAAAAGTGACTTTATCCGGAACAAAAAGAAGCGTTTCGACGGAATCGAACGTAGAATGCAATTTCTCAAACTTGCCCCCCTTTTCAAAATGAGGTTTTTGTTTATCTAAAAATTTTCTAAGCGCTTTCATGCAATATATACTGATTAACTTATAATTAACTCATTTCCTGACGCATCAGTTCCAGCCCTTTGCGGACAATCGACTGCATTTCTGTTTTGGAAGTGTCAATCACTTCACAAAGAGCAAAATCCTCAGCATCTATTTCATAAATGCCCAGGTTTTCCATGGCGTCAATATCTTCTATCATAATGGCTTTGAGTAATGCCATCGGGTAAATATCGAACGGAAAAACCTGTTCATATTTCCCGGTCATCACCAAAGAGCGATGCCCACCATGCAGATTTGTGTCGAGACGGTATTTCCTGTTTGGAAACATCCACGACAAAAAGGTTTTAGAGAAACTGAATTTTTTCAGCCCTGGCAGCAACCATCCAAAAAACTCGGCATAATTTCCTTCAGGGATAACGGTGATCAGAGAATCATAAAACCCAAGAAAACCATCGGCTTCAATTTTTTCGCCTGTAAGCACGTTTCCACTGATGTATCTGTTTTCTCCCTTGGATACGTTACCTTTAATTAGCCCGTCGATGCATGCACCAACAGCTGTTTTATAATAAACAGGCTTGAGCACTTCCGATCCGGCCAAAGCAACAACGCGTTTGAAATCGGGTTTTCCGGTCATGAAAAAACGCCCAATCGAAAGCACGTCCTGAGGGTATAAATACCACACAATGTCACCTTTGTTCATCGGGTTGAGTTTACTTAACTGAACACTCACGTTACCAACGGGATGAGGCCCACTGAAGGTATTTACCTGAACCTGCTTACTATTCAGAAAAACTTTTGAGGTAGTAAGCGTGGCATGAACATTTAAATGCACGATCCCATCGGTCAGTTTTTTAATAACATCAAGACCAGCCTGAAATTCATCGCCATGTCCATGCACGATCAAATCGTAGTCGGGAGCAAGCGGTGCTGAATCAAAGGCAGGAATAATGATGGTTTTAGGTTTTTCAGCAGGGTTGGCAATAACCGAATAAGGGCGCTGACGAATCATTGGCCAGAGGCCGCTTGCCAGCAGCTGTTCAATAATCACCTCTCTGGTAAGTTCACCTGACTTCGGAACATCAAAAGCCACCGTGTCCTGGGTATCATTCGCCTTGATGATCACCTCAAGAAGTTTTCTCTTTGCCCCACGCTTAATCGACTCTACAGTGCCACTGACGGGAGAAGTAAAGATTATTTTGCTTCTGTTTTTGTCGTAAAACAAAGGCTGACCTGCCTTTACAACTTCGCCTTCAGCTACCATCATTTTAGGAAAAACACCTAAAAAATCAGTAGGCTTTATCGCGAAACGTTTGGCTGCATATTCCACAATGGTTTTTTCTGAATCACCTAACAACTTAATATCCAGACCTTTTTTAATAAGATAACTAGTTGACATATATAAATAGATTCATGTATTATTTAGGGCAAAATTAGCTAATAAAATTATGCTATTTATACTTCGTTTACAAATAATGGCTATTTTTACTAACTCTAAATAATTTAGTTTTATCGGCGTTATAAAAATATTGTACATGAAATTATCACCCTTTGTGAATCGCTTTATCCCGACAACTCTGCTGTTAGCAGGATTTTTATCACACATGGCTTCGTTTAGCCAGATTATTCAAAACAACGACCTTGTATATGACGAGAATATCCAGACCGTTTTGCTCTATGCCGGCGGCGACCAGCTGGCACCCCCTGTAATCCGGCTGGGTACAAACGACCGACTATCGCTATCGTTCGACGACCTGAGCAACACCAGCTATTTATTTAAATACACCCTTGTACATTGCACAAGTGATTGGCAGGAATCAAACCTTGATCCGATGGACTATCTGCAAGGATTTTTTGAAGCAGATATAACCAACTATCAGTTCTCGCTTAACGCCATTCCACCCTATATCCACTATCGTCTTACTTTTCCCAACAACGATATTCAAATTACAAAATCAGGCAACTATATATTAAAGGTGTATGTAGACAACAGCGATGATGAAAATGTACTTTTTACACGTCGGTTTTATGTAATTGAACCATTGGTAAAAATTGATGTGGATATCCCATACTATCCAAAAAACCTGGAATTCGTCAGAAAAAAGCAGCAACTTAATCTCGTACTTTTCACGCCGGATTTATTCAATAGCGAACCTATGCAGCGCTTTAGTGTTAACATCATGCAAAACGGACGCTACGACAACATGAAAATAAACCTTAAACCTACTTCCATCATGCTTGATCAGCTGAACTTTGATTACACCGATGGCATTGTTTTCGATGGCAGCAATCAATTCAGGAACTTCGACATGAAAAGCTTTTATTATCAATCGATGTATATCCGTGAAATAATTAATGATGCTAATGGCTACAACGTTGTACTGCACACCTCCTACCCTATTGCGACCAAACCATACAGCCTTGTAGACGACATCAATGGGCGCAAACTCATTCAAGCCCGACAAGGTCAGAATACCAACACCGAAGGCGAGTATGCCTGGGTAGAGTTCTGGCTTAAACAGCCTAAAATAAAAGATGCAGACATTTACCTGTTAGGAGCACTTAATGACTGGCAATTAAACGAAAAAAGTAAAATGCGCTTAGATTCCAGGCTAAACATGTATCACGGAAGGATGTTCCTGAAACAAGGCTATTACGACTATCAACACGCCGTTTTGCCCCATGGCGAGACCCGAGCCAGCACAACCCCGATTGAAGGAGATCATTGGGAAACCAAAAATCAATATACTATCTTCGTTTATTACCGGGAAAAAGTCCCCGAATATGACCGATTGGTGGGCTACAGCCGTTTTAATTCGTTTGATGTGAGTACCGAGTAATACTTATTTTGGGAAATTGTTCGGCTAATGAAAATTTACATGATTAATTTACAATCTTTTACAACCCACGGCATATTATTTGTCATTCAAAAATTACTTCTAAAATATTAAATTATTCAGCTATGCAATACGCGCTTAAGTTATTTATTTTCTTTGTTTTGGTCTCTCTGGCCGCATGTAAGACCACAACTGATGACCCCAATACCGATCCAAAAGGAATCGAAGATTTAGTGATTTCGGATAATTTCAACTGGTCTACTGCAAGTTCTGCAACCTTTCGTGTGCAAGCCTACGATAACATTAATCAACCGGTTTCCGGAGCCCGAATTAATGTTTTCACGGCAGATCCCCTTGACGGAGGTCAGCTAATCGTTAGCGGCGTCACAAATACTTCAGGTGTATACTTGGTTGAATATGAAGTTCCTGCTTATTACGACAGCCTTTTCGTAAATACGGATTTTATCGGCTTACCTTCCCCCGGCATGGTGGCATTGAATCAAAATGGCTTTGATTTGATACTAGGCGGTGTACAAACACGTACTGCTGTCAAGAGTACTTTCTCCACCAAAGACCTCAACACCGATTTTGCCTATCTGGGAGGTTATAACTCTGCCGGCGTGCCAGACTACCTTGAACCTGTGAACGATGTAATTACACAAAGCCTCCTCGACGATATAAACAATACCTTGCCTGAACGGGAAACATTAATGGAATCACATCCAGAATACCTTCTCCCAGAATGGGACTACAACCTTAATCTGCTGGAAGATTGCGATGTATGGATTACTTTTGTGCACGAGGGAGCGGGTTACAAAAACGTATTGGGATTCTACACCTATCCTACAGGAAACACGCCTCAATCGCCTGAGGACATTGAAGAGATCACTGTAATTTATCCCAACGTAAGCTATCAGGGCTCGGGTGGAGGACTCTATTCAGGCAACAAAGTGTATATCGGTCAGTTTTCTGCCGGAAATACCGTAAGTTTTGCCCTGATGTCTGACGGGTGGAGAAATGGAGAAGTTACTAATGGGCGCGGCATTTTTTACTCAAACCCCAACCTTAACCCTGAAAGCGACCCCAACCTTAAACAGCACACTGTATTGCTTAATGACAATGGCCGTAACCTGCTCTTGCTAGGCTTTGAGGACATCAACCGCAGCTCTTCAGGTTGTGATCACGATTTCAACGACGCCATTTTTTATGTCACAGCCAACCCCATCGAAGCCATCGACCAAAGTCAATTTCCTAACATTGATTACACAGGCGAAGATACCGATGGCGATGGCGTACCCAACAATGTTGACAACTATCCTGACGACCCGAATAAGGCATTCGACAATTATTTTTTCAACAAAGGAAGTTACGGCACATTGGCCTTCGAAGACCTTTGGCCTGACAAAGGAGATTATGACTTCAACGATGCCGTTATCGACTACAACTTCAACCAAATTACCAATGCTGAGAACCACATGGTAGCCATCGAAGCCGAATTTATCCTGAGAGCTCATGGGGCATTTTACCACAATGGCTTTGGTTTTGAGATGCCTTTCGACAAGAATCTGGTGGCGAGCGTGACAGGTGATTTGTTCGTTACCGGCAACATCGTCACCCTCGATGATAAAAACCTGGAATCAGGCCAGACCTTACCTGTAGTCATCGTTTGGGAAGATGCTTATGACGTGCTTCCGCAAGAAGGTGGAGGCATCGGTGTAAATACCAACCCTGAATATCCCTACGTAACGCCTGACACATTGAACATCACAATTTCGCTTAATAGCCCGGTAGCTCTGTCTTCATCAGGGATTCCTCCGTATAATCCATTCATCTTCGTCAATGGCCAGCGCGATGTTGAGGTTCATCTCGTAGACAGAACCCCTACCGGATTGGTTAACCTGGCCTTATTCGGAACAGGAGCTGATGACAGTGATTTTGAAACTGGTCGCTACTATCGCACACAAAACAACCTACCTTGGGCAATAAACATTATCGAAAGCTTTGAATACCCGGTAGAAAAAGTTGATATCACCTCAGCTTACCTTAAATTCGGCGAATGGGCCGAAAGTAATGGAGTGCTTTTCCCCGACTGGTATAAAGATGAGCCCGGATACATAAACGAGGAAAACATCTACCAGATTCCTGAATAACAGTTCACAACACGTATTAATAAATCCATCTTCGTATTTCGGAGATGGATTTTTTTTACTAAAAGTTTTTTTCTATAAATAAGCAGAGCATAAAAAAGATGAATATCTTTGTCGTACTATACTCACTTGTACGAAAACTGCTATTCTAACCTTCTTGTTTTTTTCAAATAAAACTGCATTATGCATAAACTATTATTTATTATCGCCATGCTTTTTTCATCAATGGCAATAAACGCTCAAACTGACATCGTCTACACCATGGAAGGCGACACCATCAGCCAATGCAAGATTTTTGAAATAACTAAAGGTAATAAGGTCTCCTATACCAAGCATTTTAAAGACTATCAAGTGGAGGCTAAAGCGATTTCACGTCAAGGAACATATCTTGAATTAAACGAAATTCCGGCGGAATTTATTAATCAGGATGAGAACATCCTTTATCGCGGTCACGATTTCACCTATTACGAACAAACCTACCAGAAAGCTATGAAACTAAAAAGGCAAGGCGCGCTGTTGACCTTTTTGGGGTTGACGGTAGGCACACTAGGTGTTTTTGTAACCATCGATAATCCCAGGGAAATTATCGGCCCATTAATGGCCGTTGGAGGTGGGGGTATGATGGACGCAGGCATCTTTATGTGGATTTATGGTGGAGTTAAGTCAGCTAACAACCGCAAGGCTATGAACCAATGCAAGCAGAGTACAAAGCTGTCGTTTGGCACAACTCCACAAGGAGTAGGATTCAGGCTGAAGTTTTAAATTGTTTTACTTCAAGACTTTAACTGTGGTAACTTTTTAAATTCAGTGAAGTCATTAACTATTTGCTGATCTGTTTTTATGTTACCCTTTTTAACAATAATGAAAGCGTTACATTCAAAAAGCGGGACAATACGATAGTCCAGACCGATTGCTACGGGTTGCAAAATTTCCAGATACAGTTTAAGCTTACGCGAAATGTTCAGACCGGGAAGCGGCTTTTCACCATGAACAAAGCTCCCGCTAACTGCAAAGCCAGCCTCTTCATGATTGGAGATTATTTCGTTGTGAAAAATATAGAAACAAGTAAGTGTAATTTTCCTGAAATTAACCGCAGTGTTTTCCTCCACACTTAAGAGTTTGTTCACGCGGTCAACATCTCCTACCCATTTTTCCGGGAAAAAGTCAGTAATATAGAGGTAGGACTTATAGCGAAAAATATTATTGATATAATTAACTGATGCTTGGCGATCTATGGTCGGAACCTCAAACGAAAACTGCATGAAACAATCAAAAACATCGTTTCTATCCTTTTGCCTTACAAAATGATATGGATAAAAAGCGCTGTTCATGGAACAATTGATTAACTTTCTGAAGTTTCAATGGAGGCCAAAACAAATTCTTTAAGTCCAACACCTTGAGCCTGGCGATAATCAGCATCCAAATCACGGAGCAACCTAAGGCGGGTGAATTCGCGCTTGTAATCACAAATAGCCTCCAGGGTTTTTTTGTTATACACGAATTGATGAGCGTAACAACCACCTCCACAGTGCCATTTGGTAAAACAGCCGACGCATTCCGGTCGGCTGTAAAGATTGTACCCGTTTATCAGATCGGTCAATTTCTCCTTATCTGTTTTAACCGTAGAGTTATCAATTCTCCCAAAGATACTTTCCTTATAACCATGATCGTTTGGCGAAGAAATTCGCGAACAAACGCTGTACTCCCCTTCAGGTGTCAGGGCGAGAACTCCCGGACAAAAGCGATCAATTAGCAAATTGTTGTTACGAAACGAAGAACACTCGATTCCAATCTCGTGTTGTTCGCCCCAAACGAAAGCTTCGTTGAAGTTGTGGAGAAATAGTTTGTAAAACGAACCTAAATCTTCCGCAGTCTTAAAGTGATTTTCGTCGGTAACTTCTTCCATCACCAGATTCCGGATGGCAGGATAACGTTCAGCCACCGCCTGAACCATTTGTTTTTGCAGCATCACATTGTCTTTGGTTATAGTCGACCGTATGCGTACCTCCACGCCTGCGGCAATCAACTTCCGGATATTGGCATCCACCTTATCGAACTGTCCACGTTGCAAGTTTTGAATTTCCTCAAGTATCTCGAACGAAACTGCGATACGAATCTGGTATTTCATAAAAACCCCGATCATTTCGTCGTTAAGAATCGAACCGTTGGTTACCAAGGACATCCACAATGAGAAACCATATTTGTCAGCCAGTTCGTAAGCCAAATCGATCATGTATCGGGTCAATTCCCAGGTCATCAAAGGCTCGCCCCCACCCAGGATTGAGATAAATATTTTTTTATGCTGGTTCTTTTCAGGATGAATAAAATCAGTAAGCGCAACGTGAACCATCTCTTTGGTCAGCTTCTCGCCTGATCTGCCCAAAGCAGAATAACAATAAGAACAGCTGAAATTGCAGATATTATTTGGCAAAACCAGCAAGGTATTAAACCCCTCTTCCAATACCCCTTTATGAAGATAATCGCTTATTTCACCCTCAGGGACAAGCGATTCAAGCAACTCAGCCTGGGTGGCCTTTTCATACTTCTCAAAAAGGATTTCCTCATTTAGCAGTTCCACGAAATCGGGTCGGGCAACAAACATGTTCTCGGTAAAAGGGGAATATACCAACTGCAAATCTTCGGGCGTTTTCCCGAAATAATCACCCACCGGTATAGCAAAGATTTGATTTGTGTTAAGATTTTTTTGATTCATTGTCAGGAGATTATGAGCTTTCTACGACAAAAAAATAAAATCCAACGCTTAGGCAGCCTGAAGGCTGCCTAAGCGTTGGAATCGGTTCTTAATGCAAGGAGAGCAAGATAAAGGTAAATGAGTCAATAACAACCAATTTATTCTGGCTAACTCCCCATACATCTTCAATTTGCTAGCGATCGTCGCACCCACAGGCAAAATCACAGCAGGCGTGAACCTTTTTAGCGGTTTTCTTTACTTTTACAATTCTCGTAAGCATAACAAACTAATTTTAGGTTGAGTTCAATAACTTTTGTTAACTGTAAAAGATGATACCCTTTGTGAACTCATTTTACAAAATCATACCATCACCGCAAAAATATAAAACGAAAAACCAAATACCAAATAAATAACGTATCAATATTGGATAATCTCAGCCTTTTTTCATTTCCGATTGATGAAATTCAACCAAGCCTGAGATGGGATTTTGCAACACACGATCAATTATGAAGCCATGATCGTTGCATATTTCAACCAATACCTCATTAAAATGATGCGCTATTGACCCGGTAAAAGCCAAAGGCAAATGCTGGTGATTTCTGTACAGCTTGATGTTCAGCGTCATAAAATCATCGATGGATTTTCTCACCACATCCCTACACCAGGAATTGTGGATAAAATCAGCGGCAAACTTTGTTAACTGAGCCATAAAACGATTGGGATCAGGTTGTTTATAGATCAAATCAAGTGCTTTCTCAAAACTCAGCTCATACCGATCATAAAAAACGCGGGTGATTTCAGGATCAGCTTCTCCCTTAAGCAGGCCGGTGAGTATGTTTTTACCGATGGTTGTCCCGCTGCCTTCATCGGCAAGCAAATATCCCAACGAGGGTACATTTTCCACAATCCTGTATCCATCCCAAACACATGAGTTAGAACCCGTTCCAAGTATACATGCGATCCCTTCACGGCGATGAAACAAAGCCAACGCTGCACCATACAAATCGTGATGCACCTGAATTTGGGCAGCAGGAAATAGTGGCTGAAGCAGGTCTTCAACCCGTTGACAGTTGGTTTGAGAGGAACATCCTGATCCGTAATAGAACAGCTGCTTCACCTGATTAGCTTCCGGTATCAGAGGGATAAGTTCAGTACGCAAGACCACCTGAAATTCCAATCCGCTGTAATAGTATGGGTTATAGCCACTTGTACTGAAATACTTAACCGTTTTGTCGCGGTTGATATGCGCCCAGCTTGTTTTGGTTGATCCGCTATCGGCTATAAGTATCATAAAGCATGAATGATATAAGGTAAAAAAATCAGCAATCCGGCTATCAAGGCCACTATAGCCGTAATAAGCACCGCCCCGGCAGCAATATCCTTAATTTTTCCGGCCAGAGGATGATATTCGGGCGAAACCAAATCGACTAAAAACTCGATGGCTGAATTGATGAGTTCGGCCGTGATCACGCCCCCGATCACCAGCACCACCACCAACCATTCGGCGATAGTGATGTTAAAAATGAACCCTGCCATAATCACTAAAACCGCTGCAAACAAGTGTATCCGGAGGTTTTGCTGGGTTTTCACCGCGACAATCAGACCGTTGCCAGCATATTGAAACCGTTTGAACCAGACGGCTACAGAAAAATGTTTTTGTACCATGTCAGGACGTTTTGAAAAATGGAAGCCAAATATAACTATTTAGGACTTTGATCGTGTTTAACAACGGCTTTCTTTTTCCATTTTCCGGTTTTGTAATAAAGAAAAGAAGCCATTACACCAAAGCCCCAGGCGATAGGGATTCCCCACCAAATACCGATGGCATCCATTTTTAAAGACAACCAATAGGATATTGGAAGTCGGATTACCCAGAGTGCGAGCAGCGTAATGAACATAGGAAAAACTGTATCGCCTGCCCCACGCAGCACACCGTTAAAAATAAACATCAAAGAGAAAACCAAATAAAACGGACTCACAATCCTCAGGTAATCAACTCCGATGGCCACAACCTCCACATCCTCTTTGTTAGTAAACAGGCGCATGAGTGGTTCAGCAAAAATCACTGTGGAAGCACTGATGGTTATGGCCACCAATGAAATCATGATCAAAGTAGCATTTAGCCCTTTCCCAATTCGGTCGTATTTATTAGCCCCGATATTTTGTCCAACGAAAGTGGAAAGCGCTGCCGAAAAAGCCATGGCGGGCATGGTGGCAAAGGAATCTATTCGGGTGGCAACACTGTAGGCGGCCACGGTGGGGGTTCCAAACATGTTTACAATTTTATACAAAGCCAGAAATCCCATAGCCACAAAGGTTTGCTGAAAGCCTGAGGGTAAACCTATCTGCAGGCTCTTTTTGAAAATCTCCTTATCGAATTTCATTTTAAGCGGAGAAAAATCAAGAAAGCTGTGGTATTTGTTCAGGTACCAAACAATGGTTACAAAAGCACCACCCTGTGCAATGACAGTTGCGGCGGCCACTCCTTCAATCCCCCATTTGAAGACCACCACAAAAAGCACATCCAATGCGATGTTGATAAAGGTAGAAATTACCAAAAAATAAAGCGGAGTCTTTGAATCACCCAAACCGCGCAGTATGGCGCTTGTACCTTGAAAACCAAAGAAAAAGATAAACCCAAGGGCATAGATATTAAAGTAAGCCACCGCCATTGGAATAACCTCTTCGGGCAAATCTATCATTTCGAAGATGAAACGGCTTCCGACAATACCTAAGGTGGTGAGCAGCAATGAGGCAAAAAACATGAAGATGTAAAGTGTATCAATGGTTTTTTTCACCTGCTCCATTTGCTTAGCACCAAAATATTGCGAAATAATGACTGTCGCGCCAATGGCTACCCCCACAACGAATGAAATAAGCGCAAAAATAAATGGGAAATTTGCCCCAACCGCTGCAAGAGCCTCTTTACCCAGCACCTTGCCGATGATAATGCTGTCGACAACATTATACATTTGCTGGAGCACATTGCCCAGCAGCATGGGTATGGCAAAGTTTAGAATCCGTTTGCCTTCCTTACCTGTTGTGAGGTCTTTCAATAGATTACCTAATTTTTAAGTTGTTAGCAAACAGCGGTTTACTTTTTCTTTTTCAGAGAAATATCATCGATAAGTTTCGATGGGTTCATTTTATCCACCGATGATTTAACATCATTCACTTCAGAGGCAATGTCTTTGAGGTCGTTTGCGATATTGCTTTTATCGGTAACATCCTTAAATTCGCGAATCCCTTTCCCCAGACCCCTGGCCAGTTCAGGTATTTTTTTTCCTCCAAAAAGCAGTAAAATAACCACCCCAATAATAATGAGTTCCGGACCACCAATCCATCCTGTTAATTGTATCATGATGTATTTTTTGACAAAAGTAGGGTTTTATTTACTTCATCACCGCCCTCATTTTTGTGATGTTTTACATCGCGATCGAGTATACCCTAAATATCTTGATTGCCAATCAACGCATTATTGCGAGGAATTCCCCTTTTACAGCTGATTTGTTGTATTTTTGCACGTGTTCGGCAGGTTGTTCCATCGCGCGCCTGGGTAAGACCGGGCGGGAGGAAAGTCGGGACAGCACAGAGCACCTTGCTTCCTAACGGGAAGGATTCGTTCAGGCGAATACAGCGAGTGCCACAGAAAAAAACCGTCCGCCATAGGCGGATAAGGGTGAAAACGTGGGGTAAGAGCCCACGCCGGTAGCTGGTGACAGTTGTCGGGGGTAAACCTCAGGGGCTGCAAGATCAAATAAACCGACGCTTTTGCCAAGTGCAGAATAAGGGTTGCTCGCCCAAAGTCGGAGGGTAGATTGCTAGAGTCCGGCGGTGACGACGGACCCAGATAAATGATGGAAGCTGCTTTCGGCGCAAGCCAATGCAGATACAGAATCCCGCTTACAGACCTGCCGAACCTTTTTATCCTTTGATATTTTAGGTGATTTCTTTTTTTTGCAAAGCTGATAGGTTTTTGGGCGTATGGGTTTATGGGTTTATGGGGTTATAAGTTTATGGGGTTATAAGTTATTGGTGTTTAAAGGTATAATGTTTCACCGGAAGAGTCGAGTCTATTCAAAAAAGTTTAAATTTATATTCCTGTTTGTAGAATTTCCCCCTTATTAACTTCAAACTTATCTACTTATCCACTTAACAACGTATCCACCTATAAACTCATAAACTGACCCACTTATAAACTGACCCACTTATAAACTTATCCACCTATAAATATATACAACATAAACTCATCCAATTATAAACTGGTTTTCAGGTTTTAAAAGAGCAAATTTGGAAAAAACAGACTATTTTTCTTGCACAAAAACTCTTTACTGACTTTCCTGAAAAACATCTTTGCATTTATAAAAAAATTTGATCAGCAACCCCGTCGTTAAAAAGACTTACCTTTGGACTTCATTTTTTAAACACATATAAGGCAATATAGACTATGACAGAC
>DJVY01000126.1 GCA_002440885.1 Bacteroidales bacterium UBA6244 | reverse complement strand
TTAGCTTAATAAAAAACCGATTCATAATTAGCGAGTTGTTATGCCAAAAGCCAATAGCTAAGCGCTAAGAGCCTTTAAGGGACAGAGGGACAAAGGGATGAAAAGTGTACAGTGTACAGTGAAAAATTGAAGATTGAAAATGCAAAGTGAAAAATGCAAAGCGTTGTCCTGATCTTGTCGAAGGGCGAAAAGTGAAAAACAGTACCTCCTAAGTGACGGGAGTTTAGCTAACGCCAACGCCAACAGTAAACTGATTAGCTGGTTCTAACGTTTGTTAAATAAAGTTGTCAATTGACTCGTTGGTGGTGTCGGAAGTGGTTTGGGCTAGGTTTTCCCAATTAATTTGGGTTTTTAGTTTTTGTACCCGGTTTGAATTGGAGACATAGTGGAGAAAGCAGAAAACATTATCTTCGGTGAAGATGACGTGTCCGTCAGCGTCTTTGAATTTTAGGGTGTGTTGTTCCGGGTTTAGTGTGATCCCCGGGTAGTTTTTAATTATCTGGGCAGTCAACCTGGTTTTGTCGGCATCACCCAAGACGTAATCGGAGGAAAATTTGGTGACGGCGAGGAGAAACACCTCGTTAATAAAATGAAGCTGGGTGAGGAGGGTAAGTTGCTCTACTTTCTTTTTGTAGTAGTACACCAGGTGACCGGCAATGCGGCACTGGTGATCAAAAATGTAGATAGGCTCACCTAATTGGGCTTCTATTTCTTCAAGGGTAATATCGCTTAAAGGGATACCCCTGAAAGTGATGGGTGCAGAAGTCGTCAGACTAGCTGTTTGGTTGAAAAAGAACTTGAGATCGGTGGCATTTTGGATGCGGTTCTCCCGGTCGTAAAACGATACTGTTCTTTGCGTTTTTTTTTGGTTTTTGAAACTAAAGAAAGCCATTCTAATTGGGTTTTATATGCGGTCAGGTATCGGTGTTTAAATTGATGCTAAGATATAATATTTTTTTATATGAAATATCATAGAATTTTGTAGATTAACATTTTAATAATATGACTTTATCAGGGGGGGATAGGTGAGAAGTCGGAAGCTGGAAGCGTGGAAGTGTGGCAGCCCATCGCTAAGGGATATTGTAAAAAAAAAGGCAGGTCGCAACGACCTGCCTTTTGACTTAACAAACCAAAATCCTTCGTGGGATAGTTTTAATTCTATTCCTCGAGGGTTTCTTTTTGACCGTGGTAAAGCGTATACAGCTTTTTGCCGCCGTAGGCTGCGCCCAGAGCCAGCAGGATGCCGATGCCGTTGCCGATGGGAGCACCGCCGCCGATGGGGTCTTCACCAATTGGATCACCGCCCGGATCTTCAGGCCCCATCATTTGACCCATTGTAAATAAAGGGGACATCATCAAGGCTGCTATCAACAGGGAGAAATATATTTTCTTTTTCATAAGGCTTTTTCTTTTAATTAATTACAACTTTAGTGGTAACAACTGATCCTGAACCCGCAACTTTAACAATAACCGGAGCGTTTTTAACGTCAAGGGGTAATTGTGTAAGTGTAGAGGGAGGTATTATGGTGTTTAGTATTATGCGACCATACATATCATATACCCAAACGGATTTGGAGGTGTTTGCTGCATCGCCGGTACTCCTGATATAGAGCTCATTTTTGAATGCATAAACATGAAGATCCGCATTGTTGTTAAGCTCATTAAGCGTGGTGGGTGTTGGATTAAAATACAACGCAAATCTTTCCGGGTCATCACCTTGTTCTGCTTCAAAAATATACTCAGGATTTTCATTCAGGTCTTGAACAGCACCGGTTAGTTTGTCTTCCAGTACAACGGTGGCCTCAGGCAAGGATTCCAGGTTAGCAAGTAACCGCTGTTCTCCGCTTTCGCCAACATGGTACATCACTGATACTGTCCGTCCGGCTTCGGTGAGTGTTGGCAAACCATCAACGCTAAATTTCTCGTATTGCTCCAGGGCATAAATTTGTGGGGCGTTGCCGCTAAACGCCATCATTTTCCTTGCATCTCTTCCGTTGTCATAACCTTCCGTCGCATCATCAGCAAAAACAATGGTTAACTGGTCATTTTTCTCTCCTTTTATGGCTTTTATCCACATGTGATCAGGGGTTGAGGCAGCTCCTTTATAATAAGATTGAGTGCTATGTACTCTGGCATCCATTGGGATGGTAATCGAGGCTGCTGCGGAAGTGGTTTGAACAAAGAACCCTTGTCCCATGGGGATAATACCATTAGTTAAACTTCCAACGCCTCCTACCCAATCCAGGTAAGTACTACCATTCCACACCCAAATACCATCTGTCATATTTGATAAAGCCCATGTTCCTTCATCCCAATCCAACGGACTGGCAAAAGGATTTCCGATCAGGTTGTAACCCAGAGGTTCAGCTCCTGAGTAACTTAATGGTGGCGTTGATGAGGTTGTTAAAGTCACATTAGCTGTTTTCAGGGGTCCATCAAAACTTACTGTAACATTGTTTCCTGTTTCCACCCAAATTTCAAAACCTGCTCCGGAAGATAATGGTGCAGATAGAGAGGTGATGTTTGTCCGGCTATTATCAGGTTCATTATACGATTTTAACCAAACATCAGGATTGTGATCAAAAAACAGGTTATTTACAGTTTGGTTTTGCGTTGATGCGGATAAATCGTGCCATACGCCTCCGGTGATGTAACGCTCTACGGAGACCGTACCGTTAACGGTGAGGTTGTTGTCGCCAAGGATGGAGGCGTCTCCGGAAGCGGTGCTTTCGATGGTGAGATCTTTGCAATTGGCAGATGAACTGATAGTCGGCATGTTATTTGCGAACGCGTTTATTAAAATATTTACTGTTGCATCGGGTATTTGAACATCCCAGTTGGCAATAGTTTCCCAAGCATTATCAGTTAACCCGGTCCATCCTGAACCAAAAACCCCCAGGTTGTAAAAATGATCCTGATTGAATACTATCCATTCCGAATCAGTTGCATTTGTTCCCGCTGAAGCAGCCCAATTTGTATTTCCGGTTGTAACGGAAAGTTTTCTTACCAAAGTATGATCAACAGTACCACCTGAGACGCCGGCAACATCCCATGATGAACCCGGATCGACACCCTGGACTCCAATGGCATCGATAAGAACATTCTGATAAAACAATCCCACCGCATCATCACCATTGAAATAGGTGACTGTAGAAGTCACGTCAAATCTGTCTTTTATCGTGGTTACCGCAGAAGCATTGCCAATAACATACACTTTTCCTTGATCGAGCGAACCTGATAAAACGATAGTATTCCCCCAGTCGCCCCCATTACTGGCCAGTTTTACAGCGTAATCCGAAAGGTCAATTGTGCCGGATGTTGCATTAACAATTTCAATGGCTTTGTTGTTACTACTGCCTTCAAGATATTCAGAAATAAAAACATTTGGGGCAGTAGGGGCAGCATCTGTTGTTGCCGTAGCTTCCGGAACACTGCCATCAGTTTTATAATTGATGGTTCCATCAGTTCCATTGTAGGGGTAAATTTTAAAATAATAGGTTGTTGCAGGTGTTAGGCTGGTAAATTGATGTGTTTGAGTACCGCTGGCTACATTTTGCACCAAGGCATCATTGGCTTCAGGTGTTCCATCTACCGGAGCGACAATAGACCCCAGGCTTGATGTACTTCCTTTTATCAGGTAACCGCTGGCATCAGCATCTGTCCACGAAAGCGTTATTTCTGTTGCACTATTAGCAGTGGCCATAAAAGAGGTTACATGGGCTGAAGGTTCATCTGTTAACACTTGATAAGATTGCTCCGGAGAGGTTGTTTCGCCAGCCTCATCATCCAACGCATAAATTTCGTAGTAGATGGTGGCGCCACTGGTTTGTGCTGGGATATCGCTATCGCTGGTGTAGGTGTTGCCTGAAGATACCGACATATCAATGCTGTTTGTTAGGTTTCCTGAGACGGTGCCCCAATGCAATTCAGCTCCGGCAATGGTTCCATCCGAATCGGTAATGTCTGCTGAAATAGATACCGCATCTGTGGCATTAGGCAGCACCGGTGAGTGAGAGATGTTGGTGATGGAAGGGGGGATGTTGCCACCAGTAATGTAGGTTACTTCAAAATCATCAACATATATTCTAGTACCGGTAGTGCTTCCCGTGCACCAAAACTCAACTTCACTTGTTGCAGTTAGTCCGGTCATTGTATATGCCCCATCACTAATATTTATTGCTGTGCTGCCAACACCATCTACAGAGTATGCAGCAGGGCCAGTTGTTCCTGAGGCATGAACAACAACACCCGTAATGGTGACGCTGTTGCTTGCATATACTTTTATTGATCCTCCTTTAGTTGCATTTTGATACAATCTTAGTTGTCCAGAATAAATAGCAGGATTAGTAGAACTACTGTTTTTAAAAGATCCAAACCCAATGTTTGCATCTAATGCTACCCCAGGGCTAGCAACATTTAATCCGGTAACTGCTCCAGCTTCCGAGAAATCGTACGACGCAGTCGTCTGCCCAAATGCACTTCCCCCCCACACCAGCGCTACCGCCAGCATCAGGGTCATTAGTAATCTTTTTTTCATAGTTTTAATTATTTTATTGATTTGAAATATCATGGTTTTGGGCGCAAAGATGCCCTATTAATCTTATCTGGAGTTTAATTTGCTGTTAAGCTTATCTGCGGAATATCCCCATCCAGTTTGTAGTCGATGGAGGTTCCGCTGCCTGTGTAGGGAAATATTTTAAAATAATAGGTTGTTTCGGGGGTGAGGTTGCCAAAGGTTACGGTTTGCACTCCGTACAATTGGTTTTTGTTGTTAAAATCGTTGGAAACGGCTGTGCCATCGGAGGGGGAAACAATGTCGGCAAACCCTGTGGCGCTCATGCGAATTAAGTAACCATCGGGCAGGGTAGTTCCTGTGGCATCCACCCAGTTGAGCACGATGCAATGGGCAGAGAAATCGGTGACATAGTTGCTGGGTTCTGGATTGAGGCCATTGCCCCACACCAAATTAACATATTCGGGATGATCGATGTAAGGGTTGCGGTTGTTTTGAATGGTGTATACTGCATTGTTTCGGTCAATTTCTTTTTGCGAAACAGGGTCAAGGTCGTTCCAGTCCATTAGTAAATCGATTGTCCATTCAGTATAATTGTCTCCACTGATAATAGGACATGAAGAGGACCAGGATGAAAAACTGTTTTTGTATCTTGTAGCCATGTAGAAATAGTTTCTGGCAAAATCGCCCTTATAGGCATCAACAGGCTCAAAAACCACATCCGTATAGCCACCAGGAAACGTATTAGGACCAACTTTGCTCCCATTGGTGGAAGTCCATGTTGGAGAGGTAACTTCTCCAAAAGCATAGTTGCTTCGTCTGTTGTTTACATATCCATCGGTTGGTACAAGATGAAATAAATCGGCATACTGAATAACGCCGGTGCTTCCACCCCACCATGATTTGGGAAAAGAATGCTCTTTGTTGTAACAATCTCCTTCGGCACTATAGCTTCCGCATTCATCACCAGTATTATAGTAGTAATAATATGCCGCAATACCGTTTTGATCCATAGCGTACATATCCCAAACCTTTGAACTTCCAAGGTTATCCGTGTAGTAAAAATCATCTTCTAAATTATCGTAATCATTAGAAGTATGTCCGTTTGTTATGATTACTCTGAGTGCCTCTCTCAAATTTTCTCCTGTCAAGCCGGTTGCAGCGTTATAATAACCTGCTGGTTGTGCCGAAATGGTGAGGTATACCGAAATGGTGAGAAACAAAAGAATGTTTCGGAGGGCTAGATAGAAGTTGGTCATCTTACTTAATGCTAATGAATTTGCAGGTTAACCCAAAGTACTTAAATAATTTATCGCCACAAAACTAATCCATTTGTTTTATCCGGTGTTTTTTTTATTGTAAATTTTTGTTCAATTTAGAAGATATATAAATTGATGTGCCTGTCCCCAGATCTCTAACAGCCCAAGTACCTTATCCCCCAGCTTTTTTCCTTCTTTCCTTATTCCTCTTTCATCCACTCAAACAGCTGATAATGATCGCCATTCATGCCGGATTTTTGGTAGACCTCTTGCGCCTGTTTGTTGGTGCGGTCTACATAAAGCCTGATGCCGGCAAAAGTGTTGTCGTCGGTAATCATTTGTTTTACTGTGGTGTACATCTTGTTGAAAATACCTCTTCGACGGTAGTCGGGTCTGATGTAAACCGATTGTATCCACACCACGGTTTTGTTGCGCCAATCGCTCCACTCGTAAGTGAGCAACAGGCTGCCTGTCACAATGTCTTCATCGCTTGCCACCAGGTACTTGCCTTTGGCCTGGTTGCGAAATACCTGAAGCACCCCTTGCTGAACAGTTTCGGGGTTAAGTGCCAGGTTTTCAGTTTCTAAAGCCATTTCAAGCTGAAAGGCTGCAATTACTTCTGCATCGTCTTCGGTAGCGGGACGTATATGAACCATCTTTTCTCTATTTT
>DJVY01000233.1 GCA_002440885.1 Bacteroidales bacterium UBA6244 | reverse complement strand
CTTTTTGGTTGAGTATTTCTTCTGCGATTGAAAAATCAGCCAGATTATATAGAGGTTCGTCCAGCGGTATATTGATGTGGACAGGTCCACGCGGAGCTTGCATGCACAGAGCGTAAGCCTCGTAAACTAATTTAGCCACCTCAGTTATTGCAGTTTGTGATGTGATTACCGTCGGCAGGCTAAAACTCTTTTTTATATAATTGGCAAAAAGGTTATCCTGGCGAATGGTTTGTCCGTCGCCGATGTCGATATGCATGGGTGACCGATCAGCGGTGAGCACCAGCAAAGGGGTTTGCTGATAGTAGGCTTCGGCAATGGCAGGGGCGTAGTTTAGTGCTGCCGATCCTGATGTGCAGTCGATGGCTACCGCTTTGCCGGTCTCGATAGCTATCCCGAGTGCGAAAAAGGCCGCACTTCTTTCATCTGTAACGGTTTCTGTTTTGACATTTTTTTGCCTGCTGAAAGCAATGATTATAGGCGCATTGCGTGATCCCGGACTGTGAACAAGATATTCCAATCCGCACCTGACAAGAATTTCGGCCAGCAACGCAACTGGTTTTTTATCGGTGGTCATGGGGCAAAGGTCTGCATTTTTTCGATTACCGTCAACAGGGTTTGTGATTTGAGGATTGTTTCGTCCCATTCCTTTTCAGCCACCGAAGCGGCTGTTAGTCCGCCTCCTACATATAAATTCACGCTTTTTTTTGCAAACTCGGCGCATCTTAAGTTGACAAACAAATCCGATTGTTCATCTAAATTCCAAGGGCCAAGAAATCCTGTGTAAAAGCGTCGTTGGTGTTGCTCGGCTCTTTTAATCAGGTGATAAGCATCTCCTTTAGGCAATCCGCATACAGCCGGAGTGGGATGTAACCCCATGATAATTTTACCCGTTTTTCCGTATATGTGATTTTTTGGGATTGTGAAACGGGTGAGGCGATGCTCGAGGTGACCGGCACGCAGTGTGACAGGTTTTCCAGTTTGGTATTCCTGTATGCCGTTGGCCGAAAGAATGCTTGTAATAAATTGACTGACAATGGATTGTTCGTGAGTCTCTTTTTCAAGCCAGGGAGTATTGGTTGTTTCCGGATCGTAGAGGCGAGTGCCGGCGAGCGCCATCGTGCTGGCTTCAATATGGTTTACCGAAAGTAGTAACTCAGGAGTAGCCCCACACCAAATTCCCTTCTCTGGAAGGTGAAAAAGATAAACAAAAGCTTCCGGATAAGCTATTGAAAGTTGGTCGAACAAGAGCTGGTAGGATAGGCCTTTTTTAATAGGCATCGAAATCACTCGCGAAAGGACTACTTTATGAAGTTCCTCTTTTTGTAGCAGGTTGATTAAATAATCTGCATTGTTGATGTAGGCATGGTGATTGATAACATGGTTTTCGATTTCAAGATCAGGAAAATCGGTATTGGGTAGTGAGTCCAGAAACCGGGAAAACTCAGGTGTAGGCATTCCATTTTCGATAATAAAATCAGGTTCTATCAGATACGCACTACCGGAGTGGGCACTCTCGAAAGGGGCTATCACCATGCCTTTGAATTCGTCAATATCCAACAAGTCGATTTGTTTTACCTCTCTTTGTTTCTGACTTATTATTTTACTCAGAGGGCAATTCGGAAGTCGGTAAGCAGCAAAAGGAGTGTTTTTTTGCAGTAGGATGTCTATTAGGGCAACATGTTCTTTTTCAATCATTTTCTGATGATGAAATTGGTTAAACGGCAGGTGGAAATCATTCGGTTCTTCTCGTCTGTGATGTCGATATTCCAGACATGGGTATTTTTTCCCTGATGGATAATTTTTGCTGTGGCTGTTACCGTTCCTTCGGTAACGCTGCGTAAATGATTTGCTGTAATCTGTGCGCCGACAACTGAAACCTGTTCTAGATCGACAAGCAGTGCTGAGCCGACACTTCCAACCGATTCAGCCAGGGCTGCGCTAGCGCCCCCGTGTAAAAGTCCCATGGGTTGGTGTGTGCGGTGGTCGACAGGCATGGTAGCTTTTATATAACCGGGCGTAGCTTCCGTGTAGCGAATGCCCAGATGATCCATCATGGTGTTATGGTTCAGTTGATTAAGGTCGTCCAGTGAATAGTTAATCGTCTTCATTTCTACTGTTTGCATAAATTAGACAAAGATAAGGCGTACACCGATGCATACAACATAGGTTATTGTCCCCAACTTTCTCTGTCGAGGCTTCGGTATTGAATAGCCTCGGCCAGATGTTCAGACTTAATATCGGCTGAGTTGTCAAGGTCAGCAATGGTGCGGGCTACTTTTTTAATCCTGATAAATGCCCGTGCCGAGAGACTCAGTCGTTCCATAGCCGTTTTAAGAAGAGCCACCCCTTCGGGTTGAAGTTGGCAGTAGGTATCGATGTCTTTTGATGACATTTGGGCATTGGTAAAAATATTCGCATGGTTTTCAAATCGTTTTTCCTGAATTTTTTGAGCAGCGATTACCCGCTTTCTGATGTCCGAACTTAATTCACCTTTTGGGGTTTCCGTTAAATCTTTAAAAGGAACAGGTGTGACCTCCACATGAAGGTCGATGCGGTCGAGAAGTGGTCCGGATATTTTATTGAGGTAGTTTTTTACTGCTCCCGGTGAGCACACACACTCGCGGTACGGATCGTTGTAATACCCGCAGGGACAGGGGTTCATGGCAGCGATAAGCATGAAACTGGCCGGATAGGTCACGGTGATGCGAGCCCTTGAGATGGTAACTACGCGGTCTTCCATGGGTTGCCGCATGACCTCAAGCACCGATCGTTTAAACTCGGGAAGTTCATCCAGAAAAAGAACGCCGTTTTGGGCTAGTGAAATCTCGCCGGGCTGCGGGTACGAGCCTCCTCCAACTAACCCCGCATCGCTGATGGTATGGTGTGGCGACCGAAACGGACGTGTGGCGACAAGTCCTGTAGACTCGCCCAATATGCCGGCCACCGAATGGATTTTTGTTGTCTCCAAGGCCTCGTTCAGCGACATAGGAGGGAGGATGGAAGGTAACCGCTTGGCCAGCATGGTTTTCCCCGATCCGGGAGGGCCAATCATGATGGCATTGTGTCCGCCGGCCGCCGCGATTTCAAGCGCACGCTTTATATTTTCCTGACCTTTTACATCTTCAAAATCAAAGGAGTAATGATTTAGTTCCGACTCTATCGTCTGACTAAGTCCTGAGTCCATGGGCTGTGCCTGGCTTTTACCTTCAAGCATTTCAATCACCTGGCTGATATGTTCAAAGCCGTAAGTCTCAATGCCCTCCACAACCGCCGCTTCTGGCGCGTTTTTTAATGGCAGAATAACGCCTCTGTAACCAAGTTCTCGGGCTTTTAATGCAATGGGAAGTGCCCCTTTTATGGTGTTCAGACTGCCGTCGAGAGAAAGCTCACCCATCAGGATGAATTGATCGAGAATCTCGGTTTCAATCTGTCTGGAAGCTGCCAATATGCCAATGGCGATCGGTAAATCATAAGCCGAGCCTTCCTTTTTTATGTCGGCAGGTGCCATATTGATCACAATGCGCTGACCCGGAAAACGATATCCGGTATTGCCGAGAGCGGCAATCATGCGCTGCTGACTTTCTTTTACGGCATTGTCAGGTAAACCAACCAGATAGAACTTTCGTCCTTTTCCAATATTCACCTCAATGGTAATCACCATCGCATCAATTCCCTGAATGGCACTCCCGTATGTTTTAACTAACATGAGTCGGATTGTTAGGGTTAATTCATAGCAAATGTAGACATTTTACTGATAGTACCCAAAACGAGCAAAAGAATTGTATTTAAGGTTTATACCCGGATTCTTGTAGAATTTCCTGAGCGTCGGCGTTGTTGATAAGCTCGCTCAAACTCACTTCCGGATGGTTCTGGTGGTATGCTCTTACAATTTGCCAACCTAACCATACGCCCAACCGTGGTGTCGACTCGTTGCCAAAGCCCGTGGTGAAAGGGGCTTCCTGCATGAACTCAATCTGTAAATCGTAACTTGAGTTGTAAAACAATTGGTTTTCAATCAAATATGCCCATACATGCTTCTTGTTGTTTTCAATCCAATCCCACTGTTTCTGGCTGTAGCCTATCTTCAGTGTGTCGGAGAGTTCGGGCAGCGTGGCATCCAAAAAAACAAGTGCTTTTCCAGCTCCTATCATCCGTTCAAGCAATGTTTTCTGCCGAAATCCCGGATTAATCTCCACATTGTACAGGGTTTTCATTACTTCCACAGGTATGTAATCCGGAGTCATTCTGTTGATTCGGTATTTTGGTAACCCAAGGTATTTATAGGCTTCGTAATCGCTGCCTAAAAAAATATCGAGGGCGATAATGAGCAAATCCTGGTTTTTTTCTACCGGATTCTCATAGTGCATACCGGAAACATAGGTGTATACAACGGGTGGATTCTTATCAGGAAAAAAGTAATAAAATCTACCAAAGGCCTTACCGATGGTGGTTTCAAGGTGGGTTAAATCAGGGAAAACCTCCTGTGTTTTTTTGTTTACTTTAATTAATACGGTGTCGGTAACAAAGTTGTAAAGTTGGTTGAGTAGTTCAGGTTGGTTATAGTTGTTGCCAATAAATACCTGATAATCGGGTTGTATGCGGTTAAGCTCTTCCGCAAATCG
>DJVY01000183.1 GCA_002440885.1 Bacteroidales bacterium UBA6244 | reverse complement strand
AAAGGATGTATCGGCTGTCATGGTGAAGGAGCAGAAGCACCCGATCTGTCGGCAAACAATGCCTACAACAGCTTGCAAACCGGAGGATATATCAACACCGAGGTTCCTGAGGACAGCAAAATTTACTCCTATCCTGCACCAGCTTCACCCAACCATAACTGGAAAAGATATACCGATTCGGAAGCCGCTTTGATTTTACTGTGGATTGAACAAGGAGCTTTAAACAATTAAAAGAACTGAACGATGAAGAAAATCTTTAATTACACGATAATCGGGTTGTTGGCAATTTTGTTAACACCCGTCTCACTGTTTTCACAGGACGATGAAGCCAAAGTAGAAGACAAACCGGTTCGCACACCCTTTGAAAGTGGAATCCTGATCGACAACCAAACTTCTGTGGTTCCGGAGAAAAAAACGCTTGAATTACTTATTCAACACAGATTTGGTAAAATTAATGCCAACGGCGTATCCGATCTTTACGGTATCTACGCCCCAGCAGCTAATATCCGCATGGGACTTAATTACACCCTGCTTAAAAATCTGATGGTGGGTTACGGCATCACTAAAAAGAATATGTACAGTGACTTCCAGATCAAGTACACCATTCTTGAGCAAACCCGCAAAAACACCATTCCGGTATCACTTACACTTTACGGAAATATGGCCATCGACGGCAGAAATAAAGAAGTGTTTGGCCTGGAATATACTGCCGCCAACAGGCTCTCGTATTTCGGACAAGTGATTGTTGGAAGGAAATTCTGCGATTGGTTTACCTTGCAAGTTACAGGAAGTTTTACACATTACAACCTGGTAGAGCCTGGCTACGATCACGACAAAATTGGTGTTGGTGCAGCTGGTAGGGTCAAAATTTCAACCCAATCGTCTATCATCTTCCAGTACGATATGCCACTGAAAATCAAGAGCATTTCTGAGAACAAAGGCTTCGACAACGCCTCACTGCCAAACTTTGGCATTGGCTGGGAAGCCTTTACGGGAACACATGCTTTTCAGGTATACATCTCAACAGCTGATGGAATTGTCCCACAGGACATTTACATGAATAATCACAATGACTTCCTAAACGGAGATATGATGATTGGATTTACCATCACCCGTTTATGGAATTTTTAATCTTCGGATTAATCAATGAATAAGCATACATCAAAGAATTCAGTTAACTCCAATTCCCCGATTCCGGCTCAAAAAGCCGGGGTTGGGGAATTCTAATCAAACCAAATATGATTCGGAATATCGTAAAATTTACTGCAATGGTTACTACCTTACTCCTCTGGATGCTGCCGGTAGCCACGTTTGCTGAGGATGAAGAAGCCCCCGTTTTTGAAAATGCTGAATATAACCATCAGTGTTTCAAATGTCACGGACAAAAAACCTATCGTTACTACAACGAAAGCATGGATCGGGAAATGAAAGACCGCATGAACCCCTATTTCATTATTGATTCTGCTTTGTACTACCAAAGCAACCACGCCAGCTTTATGTGCACCGACTGCCATTCGCCTGAGTATGAAACCTTTCCCCACGCCGGAGAATTACGTATGGAGCAACAATTTGCTTGTCTGGACTGTCATGGTGGCGATGAAACCTACGCCCATTATCAATTCGAGAGAATTGAAGAGGAGTTCCAGGCCAGTATACATTCCACCAAACATAACGAAGATTTTACCTGCTGGATGTGCCACAACCCACATACCTATAAAATAAACGCCCGCAACAACCACAACATAAAGGAGGTTATTGTTTACGACAACAATATCTGTTTGAGCTGCCACGCCGATATCAATAAATATCAATTGTTATCGGACGAAGAAAACCCTAGCATACTTGCCGCCCACGAATGGCTGCCCAACCAGACGCTGCATTTTAGCAAAGTAAGATGTATTGAATGTCATACCGAAATTGACAAAGAAATGCTTATTGCCCATAAAGTGTGTTCCAAAGAAAAAGCAGTAAAAAGGTGCGTGGAGTGTCATTCGCAGAATTCCTTGCTCACAGCCACACTTTACAAATTCGAAACATTCGAAAAACGTAATAAGCTCGGTTTCTTTAACGCAGCCATCTTAACCGATCACTATATCATTGGTGCTAACCGCAACTATTACCTGAATGTGGCCAGCATCGTCATTTTCGGTCTTACTTTACTCGTTATCATCATTCACGCAATACTCCGTATAATCAGCAAATAACATGGAATCAAAACTATATTTATATCCGGTCTGGCTTAGAATTTGGCACATAATAAATGCCGTCCTCTTTCTCGTACTCATCGCAACAGGACTAAGCCTTCAATATGCTTCCGTTGACTACTCTTTTATCGATTTTGAAATAGCGGTGTCCACGCACAATATCGCAGGCGTTGCAATCACCATTGCCTATTTTATGTTTGTATTCGGAAACCTGTTTACCAAAAATGGTAAGTTCTACAAAATCAAACGTAAAGGGTTTTTCAGCGATCTTTTTACTCAGATAAAATACTACAGCTACGGGATTTTTGTACACCAAAAAACACCTTTTCCGGTTACGGCAAAACGGAAATTTAATCCGCTACAAAAGGTAAGCTACGTGGGTGCGATGTATTTTTTGTTCCCCATTATGATCTTAAGCGGGTTGGCTCTTATTTTTCCTGAGTTTATCGTGCCTAACGTATTTGGATTCAGTGGCATACATCTCACAGGATTGGTTCATATCATCTCTGGTTTTGGTCTATCCATCTTTCTTTGCATTCATTTATATTTCTGCACCATTGGAAAAACGCCAACCAGCAATTTCAAGAGCATGATCGATGGTTATCACTAATCTTCAACACATTTTACCAATTTTGTATCAAATCCGTATATAAGAAATCATCATTACATCACTAAAACTAACGAGGAAAAACCAGATGAGTAGTCAGCTTGGATACCGCAAAATAAAAAATCTGACCATAATCTTGGTTTTCGGTTTGTTTCTCTTTACAAAGTTGTTGGGGCAATCAAATCAAGACTGCCTCATGTGCCATGAAGACAAAGAACTGACCATGGAACGAAATGGGAAAACAGTTCGGTTATTTATGACAGGCACTGAGCTTAACAATACGGTTCATAAAGGGCTGCAATGCGCTGAATGCCACGTAGAAGCCAATCCAGATGAGTTTCCTCACGCAGACAACACCGCACCCATGCCTTCCGTGAACTGCGCTTCCTGCCATAAAGCATCCGGCATCCAATTCGACAAGGGTATTCACGGTAGCGCTTATGCGGCCAACGACCCGTACGCTCCTGACTGCAAGGAATGTCACGGCACGCATGTGATACTGTCTGCAACTAATCCTGACAGCCGCACCTACAAAATGAACATACCGTATCTCTGCGGAAACTGTCATAAAGAAGGTGCGCCTGTTGCCAGGATATACAATATCACCGAACACAACATCATCGAAAACTACAGTCAGGGAATACATGGTAAGGG
>DJVY01000218.1:3675-5522 GCA_002440885.1 Bacteroidales bacterium UBA6244 | reverse complement strand
TTGGTGAATGCCGGCAGCTTTGATGTGTTGATTTTAGCCAGCAGCCGCCGTGATTTGAAATACGAAAATGGTATACACGTGTGGATTTCAAGTACTGATTCGGAAAATGCCAACCTGCTTATCCTGCTTAGTTTTATCATTACTGGACACCCCGACTGGAAGAAAGCTGACATTAAAATATTTGATATCTGTCGTCCCGATGAAGAAAAACGTGTACGTGAAGAAATGAAAGAGCTGGTTACTGCAGGACGTTTGCCCATCACCCTCTCAAACATCGAAGTGATTCCAAAAGAGGATGATGTTTCTGTCAAGTCCATCGTTAACCAGAAATCGAACAGCGCAGCCGTTACCTTGATAGGCTTCAGGAAAGAGACTCTCAAACATGCCGGAACAGATATTTTTAAAGGCTATGATAGCCTCGGAACGGTACTTTTTGTAAATGCTTTTCAAGCCCGGAAAATCGATTAACGTGAGTCGGGTTTTTGCAACCATAATCGAAGCTTATTTTACTGAACTGTCATTAAAAAGTAATTTGCACTGAACTATTAGGTGAACAACACTTCCAAATTATTGTACAAAAACCCTTCCTGAGTATCGGGCAGTTCCGCTTTTTATCCACACCACATACCATCCCCGTTGGAGCATGCAGTCCTCTTTTTTTAGCTCCAGGGTCAGGGAGGAATGGTCTGCATTGAGGTCTGCCTGCTGTTTTATCAGCACCAATTTCCCACTTGCGTCGAAAAGGCTAACAGTTACCGGGTTGATTAATGCTTCTTCAAACCTGATAGTAACCCTGTCGTTGGCCGGATTGGGAAAGATGTCCAATTGATTTTTAACCGAATTGTCGGCAATGGTTGTGTTCACTTTTGGGTATGCAATGTTCGCCACCACACCTTCCACCACAGTTAATCCATATGGAAAATCCTGTGGAAGCTGATACCATCCGTTATAAGTGCCTCCCCAGCCAAAATTCACATGGTAGAAATCATCGGTATTGTAACCATCGGCCACCACGTTATGGCCTGAGGTAGAAGTTGCGTTTACCATGGCGAGCAGAGCTGGACGGGCGTCTTTCATGTTCTGCATGAGGGTGTCGAACAAGGTGGTGTCGCCATCCATCAACAAAACCGATTCGGTAAACCCAAACCGCTGCATCGACTCCATCGCCTGATCTACACCAAAAGTGCCCGATCCCTCCGACGAGTAAACCTGATGGGCGGTAATTCCACAGGCAAAACTCAGTGCCGCGGCTTCTTGGTTCGAGATAGGCAGGTTGTTTTCAAAGTTCTGGCCGATGGTTGTTAGGTAGGTGTTGAGTGAATCGAAGGACAGAAAATCATGACTGGCGTAATCGTCGTCAATCCAATACCTGCGTCCGGCATAGCTATGATAATAATCGTCGTCGTCGCCCAGCAGGGTGTTGTTTACCGTTTGGTAATAGTTCATGATCTGAGCCATGGCCGTAGCCGGACAACCCACATAACTTCTCCCGTTGGTCACCGGATCGAGGGGGCAGAACTGATCGTAAGGATAACTCTGGGTGTAATTGGTTTCTATCCAGCCTCCTGTGGCAGTGGTTCCTTCCGGAGGCCACTGAATAAAATCACGCTTTGGGTTAGGGGAGTCGGGTTGCAGACACCATTCCCATTCGCTCTTTATTTTGTTCCGGGCTTCCGCCGATAGCTTGTCGGCATGAAGCAAGCGCAACCGGATATCGGTATACAGCAAATCTAACAAGGGATTGCCGGCATGATTCTCTCCGAAACCGTCCGTCAGCGAGTATGCCATAACGGGAGGTAAGGTCTGTACAGAGGTGACTACAATGTAACCAACAGGTAGCAGATCAA
>DJVY01000218.1:0-3611 GCA_002440885.1 Bacteroidales bacterium UBA6244 | reverse complement strand
GAAACTTTTTCATAACTAACAGGTTTGGTGCTACAATTTTACTACTTAATCTGGTAGTAACAATGACAAAATTATATCATTTTCGTTGTATAGGGAAGAAAAAAAATTCACCAAAACTGCTGATAATTAATCAGCTCTCATTCCACTAGGTCAGATAGCCGATGCTTTTATAGGTTACAAATTGAGCTTACAAGGCTTCTTTTACAGCCAGAATAAAGCCATGGATATCGGCGCTGGTGGTGTCCCATGAGCACATCAACCTGACCTCGTTGCGGTTTTCGTCCCAAACATGGAAAAAATACTGCTGTTGGACTTTTGGAATAAGGGTTGCCGGCATTTCGACGAATACGCCATTGGCCTCTACTTTGCGTGTGATTTTTAATTCAGGGATGCTTTCGATTTCGTGGGCCAGAAGTTGTGCCATCGCGTTCGCTTGTGTGGCGTTTTTCCTCCATAGATCCGCTTGCAGATAACGCGAAAACTGAGCCGAAATAAACCGCATTTTCGAATGAAGTTGCATGCCTTGTTTTCGCGTATATTGGAATCCTTCGGCCAGGTTTTTATTGAAAAACACTACGGCCTCGCCAAACATTAGGCCGTTTTTCGTGCCACCAAAGGATAACACATCTACCCCGGCATCTGTTGTAAACGAACGTAAATCCGCCTTTAGACTCACCGCGGCGTTGGCAATACGTGCGCCATCCATGTGCAGGTACAGGTTGTTTTGGTGAGCAAAATCGGCCAGGGCTTTTACCTCGTCCGGCTGATAAACAGTTCCCATTTCAGTTACCTGCGAAATCGAAATCAAACCGGGCTGTACATGATGTTGAAAACCAACGCTGTGTAAAAACGGCGCTACATGGTGGGGCTCAATTTTTCCATTGTGGGTGTGTATGGTGAGCAGTTTGTTACCGCTGAATTTTTCGGGAGCACCACATTCGTCTTCGTTCATGTGAGCCGAATGGGCTGTTACAATGGCTTGATAGGGTTTTAACAGGTGGGCCGTTCCCAATACATTGGCTGCCGTGCCGTTGTAAACGAAAAAAACGGCAATGTCCTCACCAAAAATCTTTTTAAATGCTGAAATGGCATCTTTCGTAACAGGCTCGTCTCCTTCGCCGTAGGCAAAAAGATGCCCCCGGTTTGCTGCCGCCAAAGTTTCCATAATTTCCGGACAAGCACCCGACCAATTATCGCTGGCAAATCCTTTGTTTATCCTGATCATGATCAATTTTTCTTCAAAATTAACCAAAAACACGGTGTGTGCAACACTTTTTTTGTCGCCCTGTGCTATTCTTGGATGGGGTTTTCAATATTATAAATTAAATTAAGTATTAAAAATATGAAATACCTACATTTGGGTATTGTAGCTGGCATGAGTTGGCCTATTTTTGCATTTTTTTAGTTAGATATGGTTAACTTTTTCAGAAAATATCACAAGTGGCTTGGACTATTTTTCACCTTGGTTTTTATTCTGTTTGCTATTTCGGGCATCGTACTTAATCACCGGGAGTTGGTATCTTCGGTGGATGTAAACCGCAACTGGTTGCCTGAAAACTACCGATATAACGAGTGGAACAACGCTGCTGTAGCCGGTACCTGCCATCTGGAGGCCGACAGCGTTTTAATTTACGGCAATATAGGTGTTTGGCTTACCGATAAAAGGGGTGAGGTTTTTGCTCCGTTTAACGTAGGGTTCGGCGATGGAGTCGATAACCACAAAGTGAGTAAGGTTTTGAAAATGAATAATGGAAGGCTTTATGCTGGAACTTATTTCGGACTTTTTCAATTCCATTTCGATAAGCAGGCCTGGTTTCCTGTTGAAATACCTGTAAAGGAGAAACGAATTTCCGATGTTATTTCCCGCGGCGACAGCTTGTTGGTGTTAACGCGATCGTATTTACTTGTCAGTGAAAAAAATCATGAGCCGTTTAAAAAAGTTCAGTTGCCTTCTTATGCCGGTTACGACAACAAAGCCGATCTGTTTAAAACCTTGTGGATTATTCACAGTGGTGAATTACTAGGCCTTCCGGGGAAATTATTGGTCGATGCCATTGGGTTGATATTCATTTTCTTAACCCTTACAGGATTGATATATTGGATGGTTCCGTTTATTAGAAAACACAGGAAAACACACCAAGCGAAAAAGCAGGATACATTGTTAAGGTTAAGAAGGTTTTCGCTTAAATGGCATAATAAAATCGGATGGACTACCTTGGTGTTGTTGGTCATCACCAGTGTTACCGGCATGTTTCTTCGACCGCCGTTGTTGGCGGCGGTTTTTAATGTTAGGGTAGACAAAATTCCCTATTCCATGCTCGATACGCCAAATCCATGGCACGACAAACTGCGACGGATTGTATACGATCAGGAGCACAACCTGTACTACGTGGCTACGCTCGAAGGTATTTTTATTGCTGATGCAGCTTTGCAAAACGAGTTACAGCCTATTTCAGGACAGCCTCCCGTAAGTGTTATGGGGGTAAATGTTTTTGAGCTTGTCGACCCCCACACACTTCTTGTCGGATCGTTTGAGGGGTTGTTTTTATGGGATGTTTTTAATGGGTATCAGGCCGATTACATTAAAAAAGCACCAGTAGAGAAAAAAGCTCCGGGAGGGCCGCCTTTGGGCGAATTTCTGGTTACAGCTTACACGAATGATTTCAGCCGGGGTGAATTGGTTTTTGATTTCGATAAGGGGGTAATGAACTTGAGTAATTCCGCCAACAGGCTTGCCATGCCCGAATCCATCAGGACACTGTCCATGTCGTTGTGGAACGTTGCGCTCGAAGTGCACACAGCCCGCATCTACCAACCACTCGTGGGCAGTTTTTACATACTCATCGTGCCCCTCACCGGACTCATTTCCCTGTTCATCCTTATTTCAGGCTTTGTGGTGTGGTATGTGCGGTTCAGGAAACATGGCAGGTAAACCTTAATTTTATTGACGGCATTCCTGGTGTTTTCATGCTGAACCAGGAAAATGAGTAATAACCCGGATTACTCTATATTCCGCATTTCTTTAGACATTGGAAAGGAAATGTGGAGGGTGCACACTATTCTGATATACACCACTTCAAAGTGCCATAGGCACGACCGACACTGTAACCCTGGATTTCAATCCAGGTTACAGAAGAATAGTATCATTGCTGAGGTGAAATATCCTGCTTTAGATACTGATGATCCAAAAGCACTTTTAAATACCAAACGCTGAATGTCATTAAACCCCATCCCGCTTTACCACCATAAAAAAGGCATCTCGATATGTTTCGCTGATGGGGATAACGGTCTTGGCGATGGTAATCCGGTTTTTTTCGATGCGGTCAATTTTGTTTAAGGCCACCAGATACGACTTATGAACACGGATAAATTGCTCTGACGGAAGGCTTTCTTCCAGATTTTTAAAGCGCTCCAACACCATGATTTTCTCGGTTTTGGTATGGATGCGCAGGTATTCTTTCATCCCTTCCACAAATAATATATCATCGAAATCGATGCGCTGCATGCGGTATTCGGTTTTCACAAAAAAATAGTCTCTGCGGTATTGATTTACCGAAGTGTCAACAGGTTTTTCCTACACAAACAAATCAAACAATTTGTCGATGGACTGA